>NZ_JBFAXR010000036.1:0-68709 GCF_040680895.1 Streptomyces sp. NPDC051940
GTGCACGGCGCGAAGATCCTCGAGGTCCAGGGCAACTTCGACGACTGCCTCACGCTTGCCCGCGGGCTGTCGGAGGCGCCGCGTGGGCGGCCGGCCACGCCTGGTTGCCGACGCCGAGGAACAGCGCCGCCGCCCCGAACAGCCACACCTGCCCCGCCGGCGTGCCCAGCAGCAGCGCCACGCCCAGCACCCGCACGAGCATCGACGCGACCACGACCGTGCTGCGCGCCCCCCGGTCCAGCCAACGGCCCACCGCCGGCATGCACACCAGCCCGGCGACGACGCCGGCCGTCATGGCCAGGCCGGTGGCCGGCGCCGACAGCCGCAGCACGGTCACCCCGTAGAGGAGCAGGAAGGGACGCAGCAGACCGGTGCCGAGCGCGTCCACGGCCAGGGCGACGGCGTACCGGGGGCCTCCGGAGGCCCGGACGAGGGCGCGGGGCCGGATGCGGGTGGTGGTTGACATGGCGTCCACGGTGCGGGCGGGCGCCGCCGCGGCCACGTCGATTGACGGACACCGTCAACCGACGGCGGCGTCCGCCGTGGCATCGGTGATGATGCGGGGATGACCTTGAGGATCGACATCGGCGGCCTGCCGTCCGAGCGGGTGCGGTTCGCCGCGTCCCCGCTGGCCGAGCTGACCGCGATGCTGCACGCGCTGTCCGAGCCCGGGCACCATCCGCGGCACGCCGGGTGGGCCGGGGACGTCCTCGCGCGGCTGCGGCCGGAGCTCGCGGAGCGACTGCGGGAGGCGGAGTGCCTCTGGCGTTCCTCGCAGGCCGACTTCCTGATCCCCGCCCGCCCCCGGCCGACCCTCGCCGAGGAGCTGGACGACGTGGACCGGATCGACGACGAGGCGTATGTGACCGCCGCGCTCGTCACCACCTGCGGCGGCAGCCGCGTCCCCTTCCCCGCACGCTCACCGCTCACCGACCCGGCCGCGCGTGAGCGGGCCCTGGACCTGGCGCAGGCGCGCGGCCCGCGCCAGGAGGCGTTCGCGGAACGTCTCCTGGCGGACCCGGCGGCGGTGCGGGCACGGGTGCGCCACACCCTCGAACAGTGCGCCGAGGCCTTCTTCGACGCCGCCTGGGCGGACGTCGCCGTACAGCTGGCCACGGACCTGCGCCACAAGAACGACCTGCTGAGGCGCCAGGGGCTCGGCGCGGCGCTCGCCGCGGTGTCCGGGGCGGTCACCCTGGCACCGGGCGGCGGCCACATCGTCGTCGACAAACTGCAGGACAAGGTGACCTCCGCCCACGGCGGCGTCACCTTCGTCCCCAGCGTCTTCGGCCGCCCGCACCTGGTCGTCGTGCACGCGCCCGGCTGGCAGCCGGTGGTGCAGTACCCCGTGGCCGAAGAGGCCGTCCCGGCGGAGCCGGTGCCGCTGGAGACCGTCACCCAGCGGCTGGAGGCCCTCGCCCATCCGGTGCGGCTGCGGCTGCTGCGCAGCCTGGCCCGCGGTCCGCACACCACCGGTGAGCTGGCCCACATCTGGGAGCTGACGCCCCCGGAGGTGTCCCGCCATCTCGCCTCCCTGCGCCGCGCGGGCCTGCTCACGTCCCGCCGGGAGGGCCGTTACGTCCGCTACGCGCTCGATCTGCCCGCTCTGACGGCGCTGGGAACGGATCTGCTGGCGGCCGTCCTGCGCTGACCGGGCGCCCGACGTGAGCGGACTCACCCGTCCGGCGGCGGGTACCGCCCGCAGGCTCCGACCAGTGATCGGGTTATCATCTGAGCACCGCCTAGCTCGAAAGATACTTCTGTGACTGTCAATGACGACTCGTTCACCAACTGGAAGCACCGCGAGGAGACCGCGGAGTCGATGATCCCGATCATCGGGAAGCTGCACCGCGAGCGGGACGTGACCGTCCTGCTGCACAGCCGCTCCTTGGTGAACAAGTCGGTGGTCAGCATCCTGAAGACGCACCGGTTCGCCCGGCAGATCGCGGGCGAGGAGCTGTCGGTCACCGAGACGATGCCGTTCCTGCAGGCCCTGACCGCCCTGGACCTCGGCCCCTCGCAGATCGACATCGGCATGCTGGCCGCCACGTACAAGGCGGACACCCGGGGGCTGACCGTCGAGCAGTTCACCGCCGAGGCCGTCACCGGCGCCACCGGCGCGAACAAGATCGAGCGCAACGCGCCCCGCGACGTGGTCCTGTACGGCTTCGGCCGCATCGGCCGCCTCGTCGCCCGGCTGCTCATCGAGAAGGCCGGCTCCGGCAACGGCCTGCGGCTGCGCGCCATCGTCGTGCGCGGCGGCGGCGAGTCGGACCTGGTCAAGCGCGCCTCCCTGCTGCGCCGCGACTCGATCCACGGCCAGTTCCAGGGCACGATCACGGTCGACGAGGCGAACAGCACGATCGTCGCCAACGGCAACACGATCAAGGTCATCTACGCGAACGACCCGTCCGAGATCGACTACACCGAGTACGGCATCAAGGACGCCATCCTCATCGACAACACGGGCAAGTGGCGCGACCGCGCCGGCCTGTCCGAGCACCTGCGCCCCGGCATCGACAAGGTCGTGCTGACCGCCCCGGGCAAGGGCGACGTGCCGAACATCGTGCACGGCGTGAACCACGACATGATCAAGCCGGACGAGCGGATCCTGTCCTGCGCGTCCTGCACCACCAACGCGATCGTCCCGCCGCTGAAGGCGATGGCGGACGAGTACGGCGTGCTGCGCGGCCACGTGGAGACCGTCCACTCGTTCACCAACGACCAGAACCTGCTGGACAACTACCACAAGGCCGACCGCCGCGGCCGCTCCGCGCCGCTCAATATGGTCATCACCGAGACGGGCGCCGCCTCCGCCGTGGCGAAGGCGCTCCCGGAGCTCGAGGCGCCCATCACCGGCTCCTCGATCCGCGTGCCGGTGCCGGACGTCTCGATCGCCATCCTCAGCCTGCGGCTGGGCCGCGAGACGTCGCGCGAGGAGGTCCTGGAGTACCTGCGCGAGGTGTCGCTTACCTCGCCGCTGAAGCGGCAGATCGACTTCACCACCGCCCCCGACGCGGTCTCCAGCGACTTCATCGGCTCGCGCCACGCGTCGATCGTGGACGCGGGCGCCACGAAGGTCGACGGCGACAACGCGATCCTCTACCTCTGGTACGACAACGAGTTCGGCTACTCGTGCCAGGTCATCCGGGTCGTGCAGCACGTCTCCGGCGTGGAGTACCCGACGTACCCGGCCCCCGCGGCCTGATCCGGGTCTACCCCGGTCGCGCCCCGCAGGCGTACGGTCTGCGGGGCGCGCCCCTGCCCGGGGCCGCGGGCATGAGGAGGGGACCCCATGGCGCACATCGCGCTCACGCAGGAACTGCCGGGCATCCGGGGGCTGCTGGCCACCCGCCCCGACACCGGCAGGGCGCTGATGCAGCTCGCCGAGACCCTGCTGCGCGGACCGTCCCCGCTCCCGCGCGGTGAGCGTGAGCTGATCGCGGCGTACGTCTCGGAGCGCAACGGCTGCCGTTACTGCGCCGATTCGCACGGCGCCTTCGCGGCGGCCCAGCTGGCGGGCGGCGAGGCCCTGGTCAAGGCCGTGCTCGCGGACCCGGCCGGCGCGGACATCACCGGTCAGCTGCGGGCGCTGCTGCGCATCGCGGCCGAGGTCGCCGAGGCCGTACGCCCCGTCTCCGACGACGCGATCGCCGCGGCGCGGGCGGCGGGTGCCGGGGACACCGAGATCCACGACACCGTGCTCATCGCCTCGGCGTTCTGCATGTTCAACCGGTACGTCGACGGACTGGACACCCCGCTGCCCGCGGACCCCGCGATGTACCAGGAGTCCGCGGACCGCATCGTGCGCCACGGCTACATGGCCGCTCGGCCCCGGTCCTAGCCCCTACGCACACGCCCCGAACAGCCGGCGCGATCCCACCCCCGCCGTCCACGCGGCGGCGTCGCTGAAGCGGCAGCCGAAGCCGGGGTCCGCCACGGCCGCCGGGTCGGCCACCGCGTCGCCGGCCGGCCGCGTGCCGTCCTCGACCCACGCCACCAGGTCGTCCCAGGCCGCACCGGCCTCCGCCGGGGTGAACTCGCAGTGCCCGGTCGAGCGGATCGCCCGCTGGACCAGGTTCTCCGACTGGTGGTGCCGGGCGACGTCACCGGCGTAGATCTGCTCCATCGACAGCGGTACGAAGAGGTCGCCGATGTTGTGCACGCTCAGCACCGGCACGCCCGGGCGGCCGTCGATGCGCGGGACCTGGCTGAGGCGCTCCGACAGCCGCGCGGCCAGGTCCGCCGGCGGCACGCGCCGCACCTCGGCGTTCACGTCGAAGGGGGAGTCGGGGGTGTAGCGGGTGCCCAGGTTGGTGGCGACCCGGCCCGGGTCGTCCGCGAGGTCGGGGGCGCCGGGGGTGGCCGAGGCGGCCAGGCCGAAGGGGAAGTCCTTCCAGAACGCGAAGGAAGCCGCCGCGCCGGGCCGTGGTCCGCCGGTCCGGTTCACCACGATGTCGCGGAACTGGCGGCCGAGCGCGTTCAGCGTGTCGGGCCCGCCGGGCACCAGGCCCGCCAGCCCCAGCTCCTGCTGGATCTTCGGCACGGTGACGGCGGCGTAGTCCGGGCCCACCGGGTACTCGTCGACGCCCGCGAGCGCCTGGGCGACGAGGTTGTAGTCGAGGAAGTAGTCGAAGAGCCGGTTGTCGCCCAGGGCCCCGCACATCGGCAGCGCGCCGTCGTAGTAGCCCGGGTACTGCTCCAGCGAGCGGCCGATGATGTGGCCGCCCATCGACACCCCGGCGAGATAGCGCCGCCCGGGCTCACCCACCACGTCCGCGAAGTGCTCGGCGAGCCGGCGCGTGGTGAGCACCCCGGCCCGTACGTCGTACCCGTTGCGGTAGTACGACGAGGCCGCCCACGCGTAGCCCTGGTCCAGCAGCCGCTGGCGCAGCCCGAACGGCGGCGGGCCGACGGCCAGCACGGTGCCCGTCCCGGCGTATCCGTGCGCGTACAGCACCAGCTCGCCGTTCCACCCCGGCGGCACCTCGATGATGAAGCCGGCGTGGTCGCGCACGCCCTGGATCACGCGCGACGGGCTGCCGCCGACGGACGCCGGGGTCAGCGGCGGGTTGACGATGGTGTAGCCGGGCAGCGGCTGGTCGCCCGGCGGGGCGGCGGTGGCCCGGGCGGAGCCGGTCGACAGGGCCGCCAGCAGGACGGCGGCGGCGAACGCGGCGAACGGGCGGAGACTCAGACGCATACGGCGGCTCCCGGGCGCGGACGGCAGGCGGGCTGGCGCGGGGCGGTGCTGGTGCGGTCGAGCTGTTCGGGGCGGTGCGGTCGAGCGGTGTGACGCGGGGCGGTCGGGCAGTGCTGTACGGCACGGGCGTGCGCGCCATGCCGTACCGGCCGACCAGAATAGGCCCGCCGGCGGGCGGCGGGAATGCCCGTGCGCCGGTGTCCGCTGTACCTGCCCGTTGCCCTGGGGGCGGCCGTGCCTGCCGGGGGCGGCCGGGCGGTCAGAACTCCTCGAGGTCGTTCTCGTCCACGACGTGCATCGCGGCCTCCTCGGCGGAGGCCGCCGCGCCGTCGATGCCCACGTCGTACGCCACGAGCGTGGCCTCCTCGTCCTCGTGCGCCCCTTCGTCGGGTGCCACCAGGCGTCCGGAGCGGGTGCCGCCGACCTCGCCGTCGATCAGCTCACCGTCGGTGTCCGAGGTGTCGCCCACGCCGTCGCCGTCCGGCACGGTCACGTCGGGCACCTCCTCGGCGAGCCGCTCGTCGAGGCTCTCCCCGTTGCGCTGCTCGGTGCCGGTGACACCGTTGCGCTCGACGGCCAGCGGCCGCTCGGGCGGCGAATACCCCTGGTCCAGGGGGTCGGGACCGTCGTCGAGGGTGTCCTCGGTACCGAGGAGCCCCTCGTCGTCGTGGACCTCCGAGCCGTCGGGCTGGTACACGTCGGTAGCCCAAACGTCGTCGTCTCCGGTGCTCACGGTGTACCTCCACCACGTGGCTGCGAGGGGGTTCCCAGTCTCCCGCCCGCACGCCCTCGCCACCCATCGGTGGCACGCCGGACGGGTGACGGTGCGGCGGTCCGTTGCGCGGGCAGGAGTAACTGGGGCCGTTCGAGCGTTCCCCCTGGTGCATGACTGCTGCACACGCGTTCACCCTCACAGGAAGTGACACATGACTGTCCGCACGGAAAAGGCGGTACTCGCAGGCGGCTGCTTCTGGGGTATGCAGGACCTCATCCGCAGGCAGCCGGGCGTCGTGGCCACCCGGGTCGGTTACACGGGCGGCGACACCCCGAACGCGACCTACCGCAACCACGGGGACCACGCCGAGGCCATCGAGATCCTCTACGACCCGGCCGGCACCACCTACCGCGACCTGCTGGAGTTCTTCTTCCAGATCCACGACCCGAGCACCCGGGACCGGCAGGGCAACGACCTCGGCCGCAGCTACCGGTCGGCCATCTACTACGACGGCGAGGAGCAGCACCGCGAGGCGCTGGAGACCATCGCGGACGTCGACGCCAGCGGGCTGTGGCCGGGGAAGGTCGTGACGGAGGTCGAGCCGGTGGGCGACTTCTGGGAGGCCGAGCCGGAGCACCAGGACTATCTGGAGCGCTACCCGGACGGCTACACCTGCCACTTCCCGCGACCGGGCTGGAAGCTCCCCCGGCGCGCCACCGCCTGATCCCGAGGGCCGGCCCCCGGACCCCCTTCCCGCGAGGGGGCCGGGGGCCGGCCCGTCAGCAGTTCAGACCGGCCGAGACGATCCGCAGGGCGGCCCTCAGCGCCTGCTGCGGATCCGCCGCGCCGTCGTCCGCGAAGGCCCACTCCTCCGAGGCCACCCGCAGCGCCCCGTTGAGCATCGTCGCGCGCACGCGTACGTCCAGGCTGTCCGCGGGCAGGCCGAGGCGGGTGGCGATGACCTCGCCGAAGACGTCCTCCGCGGCGTAGTGCACCTGGAGCCACACCGCCATGATCGCGGGCTCGGTCCGGGTGAGCCGGATCAGGCTGCGCAGCGTCCCCGCGTCGACCCCGCTCCCGGCGGGCTCCGCGGACTCGGCCACCTCGCCCAGCGACCGGTCCGCCGGCAGGTCGACCAGCCGCCGGGCCAGGATGTCCAGCCCCTGGGTCAGCAGGGGGCGTACACACTGCTCCTTGGCCGGAAAGTAGCGCCAGAGCGTCCGCGTGGAGATCCCCGCCGCCCGTGCGATGTCCTCGCCGGACGTCGCCTGGACGCCCCGCTCGGCGAACAGCCGGACCGCCTCGTGGGCGATCTCCAGCCGGGTGGCGTCCTTGCGGCGCTCGGTCAGCGGCGGCCTGCCGATCCGGGCGGGGCCGTCGCCCTGTGTCCTCGCCGAGCTCATCGGTCCCCTCTCCTCTCCGCGCGGTCGGCCGGCTCAATTATGACACTGACCGACTTCTTGGCACTCACTGACAGAAAGACGTACGCTGCAGACAGCCGGACCACGCGATCCGGCCCAGCGACACAGAGGAGTACGTCATGAGCACCACCGGTCTGGCAGGCCGCGCCGTCGTCGTCACCGGGGCCGGTTCGGGCATCGGCCGCGCAGCCGCCCTGCGCTTCGCGGCGGAGGGGGCGAAGGTCCTGGTCGCCGACCTGAACGAGGACGGGGCCACGGCGGTGGTGGCCGAGATCGAGGGCGCGGGCGGCACGGCCGTGGCCGTGGTCGGCGATCTGAGCCTGCCGGAGGTCGTCGACGAGGTCGTCGCGACCGCCGTCGGGACCCTGGGCGGCATCGACGTGCTCGTGAACAACGCCGGGATCATGGACCGGATGTCGGCGCTGGGCGAGACCGACGACGCCGAGTGGGAGCGGGTGATGCGGATCAACGTCACCGCGCCGTTCCGGCTGACCCGTGCCACACTGCCGCACATGCTGGCGGCGGGCCGCGGATCCGTCGTCTTCACCGCCTCCGAGGCGTCGCTGCGGGGCAGCGCCGCGGGCGCCGCGTACACGGCCTCCAAGCACGCCGTCGCGGGCCTGACCCGGTCGATGGCCGTGATGTACCGGGACAAGGGCATCCGTACGAACGCGATCGCGCCGGGCGGGACCGCGACCAGCATCCAGGTGGACGTCCGGCCCGACGCCCAGGGCCCCGCGGTCCTCGGCGCGTACATGCACAACGTCGGCCGCCTCTCCGCCGCCGAGGAGCAGGCGGCGGCCATCGTCTTCCTCGCCTCGGATGCCGCGAGCAACATCAACGGCGTGCTCCTCCCGGTGGACAACGGCTGGGCCGCGGTCTGACGCGACCGCGCGGCGGGGCCGTCTGCGCACCCGGGAGCGGCTGAAGCCCTCCGGCAGCCGGTCGCGCTCGGGCAGTACGCCGATCGGAGGCGGCTGCGGCCGTGACGCGTGGCGTTGCCCCCTTTCGGTGACAGGCTCGGCATCCGGACCGGATGCGTCGGTGGTCGCGGCCCCGCCCCACGGTCCGCGGCCGGCCGACACCTCTCCGGGAGTTCCCGTGCTCTTCACCCGCCTGAAGCGTGGCGCGGCCCCGCTCGAGGCCATCGCCCCGCCGGGCAACGTCCAGACGCTCCTCGCCGTCATTGCGGCCACCGTGGTGGTGACCGTGCTCGGCGCCGTGTCCGGGTCCGTGGTGTGGCTGTTCGGGCTGCTGGTGTTCCTGCCCGCCACGGCGTCGGCGCTGGGCACGGTGCGCCAGACCGCGTTCGTCTCCGCCTGGTCCGCCGTGGTCGTCACCGCGGGCGTGATCGCCCGGCCGAACGGGGACCGCAACTGGCTCGACGACACCCTGATGGTGCTGCTGACCCTGATCCTGGGCACCGGCTCCGTCTACGCCTGCCAGCGGCGGATCGACCGCGAGAACGAGATGCTCCGGCTGCGCTCGACGGCCGCGGCGATGCAGCGGCACATCCTGCGTCCGCTGCCGCTCCTCACCGACGACGTGCTGGTCGACGGCGTGTACGAACCGCTGCAGGAGGAACGGCTGGTCGGCGGGGACATCTACGACGTGATCAGCTCGCCCTGGGGTACCCGGGTGCTGATCGGCGACGTCCAGGGCAAGGGCCTGGCCGCGGTGGGCGCCGCGTTCGCCGTGATCGGCGCCTTCCGCGAGGCCGCCCACCGCGAGGCCACGCTCACCGCGCTGGTCGACGCCCTGGACCAGTCCGTCGTCCAGCACAACTCCTACGCGGAGGGCACCGGGGAGGACGAGCGGTTCGTGACCGCGCTGGTGATCAGCGTCGACCCAGGCACCGAGGTGCAGGCGGTCAACTGCGGGCACATCCCGCCGGACCTGCTGCACGAGGGCACGGTCACCCGGCCGCGGCTCGACACCGGCGTCCCGCTGGGGCTGGCCTCGCTCGCCGGGGAGCCCGTGGTCGTCAGCTGGTTCGACTTCCCGGCCGGGGCGACGCTGCTACTGAGCACCGACGGCCTCACCGAGACCCGCGCCTCCGACGGCTCGTTCTACCCCCTGGAGGAGCGCCTCGCCGCCCGCGCCCGCCTGTCCCCCTCCGAGCTGCCGCGCGCGCTGTGCGACGACGTGCGGGCGTTCGCCGGGAAGGCGGGCCAGCAGGACGACCTCGCTGTCGTCACCGTCCGCCGCACCCCCCACCGCGCCGTGCCCGACTGACCGGGTACGTCGCGGGTGCCTTAGCCGACTCCCGGACGGCGTGAGCCCTACACCCCGATGCCGCGAGGGGCGTGAGCCTTACGCCCTGCTCTCCTGCCGGCGCACCATCTCGCCGATCCAGACGGGCGCGAACGGTGACGTGCAGCCCGGCGAGGTGGGGTAGTCCTTGAGCACCTGCAGACGCTCGCCGATGTCGACGGCCCGGGCCCGCTGCCCAGGGTGCTCGATGCCGATCTGGGCCAGACAGTGGTTCATCGCCCACTGCAGCCGGTCCGGGGCGTCCTTCATCCCGGCCTCGATGACGTCGAGCAGCCCGGGGAGGTCGAGGCCCTCGGGCTTCTTCGCCACGCGGTCGGTGGTCAGCGCCCAGCCCGCGCTCGCGACCACGGGATCCGGATCGGCCAGCCAGGCCGGCCGCAGCTCCTCGGCGTGCGGGCTCTTCTTCACCACGTAGTTCACGAGCCAGTCGTGCACCTTGGGCGTACGCGCCTGGCGCAGCATGGCGTCCAGCTCGTCACTCCCGAACGCCTTGGGGCGGCAGATCAGCAGCGCCAGCAGCCGCGCCGCGGTGTCGCCGGTCCCCCACAGATCGCGCGCGAGGTCCTGCTGCGTCTTCAGCCTCTTCGCCAGGGCGCGCAGGCTGCCGAGGTTGACGCCGTGGTCGTCGCCGTGCCGCTCGTTCACGGCACGGGCCTTCGGATCCTCGAGCCCGGCCAGCTCCTCCATCACCTCGGCCACCGTCGTCCCGGCCACTCACGTCTCCTGTCCCTCGCGTGCGGGACTCAGCGTACGACCCGGGCCGCAGCCCCCGCTCACCCCGTTCCGTACACCGCGAGCTCCTGCACGTGGAACGTGTACGCGTTCACCGTGTTGCCGAGGCCCGTCACCCGCACATAGCGGTGGCTGCCCGAGACGGCGTACAGGTCGCCCACGTCCGTCTGGCGCTGGTGGACGGACTTCTCGGCGAGCGGCGTCCAGGTCTGGCCGTCCGTACTGCCCTCCACGCGGTAGAGGTACGAGCGGCCGTCGGCGTAGTACGGCGTGACGCGTACCGCGGTCAGCTCGTGGGCCGCGCCGAGGTCGACCTGCAGCCACGCGGGCTGGCCGGCGCACTGCTGCGGGGCGCAGAACCAGCCGGTGGTCAGGTCGCCGTCGTTCGCCTTGGCCGGCTCCCGGTTCGCCTCGGCGCTGGAGGCGGTCACCGGCTTGCCCGCGCCGAGCGGCACCGGCGGCGGCGACGCGCAGCTGAGGGTGGGTATGCCGAACGACACCGCGTCGAAGAAGCGGTTCGCGTCCTGCTGGTGGACCTGGAGGCGCAACTGCCGTACGCCGGTGGTGTCGACGTCGAGCCGGACGGCGTCGGTGCCGGCACCCGCGAGACCGCTGCGCAGCACGCCCGTCTCGTACAGCAGGCGCCCGTCGCCGTACACCCGGACCAGCGCGTCGCCGTCGGCGGTGTGGTTCATGGCGTCGTCGATCCCCACGACGGTGGTGAACCGCCTGCAGTCGCCGCCGAGTTCGAGCCGTATGTCGGCGCCCGCGTTCGTGCCGAGTCCCTTGGAGTAGGCGGTGCCGTCGAGCCGCAGCGGCCGGCCGTTGCCCGCGGGCGTGCCGGGGGTCACGGTGTCGCGGGCCACCGGGTAGATGCCGTCGTGGTTGCGCGACGAGGCGAACGGCAGGTCGCTCACCTGGTACCGGTCGGCCGCGGCCACGGGCAGGACGACGGTCGAGGTCCGGGTGAGGTGCCGTCCGGACTGCTCGAAGCCCGCCGTCACCCGTATCGCGACCTCGGTGGTGCCGTCGGGCAGCCCGGCGCCGCGGCGCACGGTCCAGGAGCGCTCCAGCGTGCCGCCCGGTTCGACGTCGTCGTCCTCGGGGCCGGCGGGACGGATCTCGACGCCCTCGGGGGTGGAGACGTCGAAGGTCACTCCGGTCACCGGGGCGTAGTAGTTGGTGTTGGTGACGGAGGCGGCCAGCTCTCCGCCGGCGGTCTCGGCGACCACGCCCTGCGGCCGGGTGGACAGCGGCAGGTCGTAGGTGTCGTCGCTGAGCCGCCGCAGCACCGCGGCCGCTTCGGTGTAGGTGTCGCCCTCGGGCTCGGTCCGGTAGCGGTGGTCGTCGCGCGCCCACTCCTCGGCGACGTCGTACCAGTCGGTCTCGGGTGCGCTGCCGCCGGTCTCCAGGGATGTCCGCAGCCCGTCGAACAGCCGGGCCCAGCGCGGCGCGTAGTAGTCGTTCAGCAGGCCGGACCACTCGCGGTAGGCGTAGTCCTGCAGATTGGTGGTGCGCAGACCCCAGGAGGTGATCAGCTTGCGGGCCTCGTACTCCAGCTGCCGGGCCTCCTCATCGCTGCCCGCCGCCTGGCGGGCCCGCTCGAGCCACGGCCCCACCAGGTACTCGCCGTCCGTGCCCACCAGCTTGTCGAGCGCCTCGATGTAGCCGGTCCAGGTCGCGGCCAGCCGCGAGAACTCGGCGGTGTCCTTCGCCCGGTACGCCGCCAGGATCTGCGGCAGCAGGGTCCGGGACCGGTTGTCGACCGCCTGGCGGGCCACCTCGAGCAGGTCGTGGCGGTAGGTGTCGCTGTCGCGCAGGGACGCGTCGACCGCGAGCAGTTCGGGCAGGGCCCTGGCGAACGCCGCCGGGTCGTAGGCGAAGGCCGCCTGCGCCCAGGCGTGCGGCTGCGTGGTCGTCAGGCTCGGCACGGCGGTGAACAGGCCGCCGTGTCCGGAGGAGCGGCCGCCGTTCGGGGGGATCGCGTACGCGGTGTCGGCCAGCACCTGCCAGGCGGCCCGGGCGTGCGGGTCGGCGGCGCCGTAGCGCGCGTCGGCGTACTCGGCGAACCACCGGTCGACGTCGACCGGGCCGTCGTGCCAGGGCAGTTCGGCCAGGAACTCGACCGCCGCGGGGTTGTTGTAGCTGGCCTCCGGCAGGATCGCGATACCGTCCAGGGCGCCGTCGGGCCGCGCCAGCCAGTCCCAGAAGCGGTCGTTCCAGGACCGGACGGAGGCGCCCAGGGTGGAGTTGCCGCCGAAGTTCCAGATGGAACCGAAGGCGTACGGCGTGCCCAGCCAGTCGGCGTCGCGGTCGGGGCCGATGGCACGGTCGGAGAGGCCGTCGATCACCAGCATCCGGCTGCGGTCGATCGCCTGGACCGTCTCGCGCCGCGGGTTGCTCTGCCAGCCGAGGATGGTCCAGATCGCCCCGGGGTGCGCCCGGTCCAGCGCCTTCTGCACGGCCGCCGACGCCTCGCCGACGGGGATGTCGCCGGCCCGGCCGCCCTCGTGCAGCAGGTCCATCTTGTACATCGTGGACCCGCCCAGCAGCCGCTCCTGGACGGCGTAGAACTCGGCGGCGACCTGGTCGAACACGGGGTTCACCGGCGCCAGCCAGTCCGGCCGGGTGAAGCCCACCCAGGTGCCCTGCGGCACCGTCACCGCGGTGGGGTTGCGGGTCTCGAAGTCGGTCGGCACGGTGCCGAAGTAGCCCGGCAGGACCGGGGTGATGCCCAGCTCGCGCATCCGGTCGGCGATCCGGCGGCCCAGCTCGGCCCGGGAGCGGATCAGGTCCTCGCTGACGGGCGCGGTGAAGCTGGAGATGTTCTGCAGCAGCCACCACGGCTGGTAGCCGGGGCCGGGGATCCACGCCCGCAGCTCCTCGGCCGTGTAGCCGAAGGACTGCAGCGCCTCGTAGTACACGGCCTCGGTGCCGACGGGCATGTACATCTCGTTGACGCCGTGCAGGGCCAGGACGTCGATCAGCCGCTCCCAGTCGGCGAAGGTCCGGTACGGGCCGGAGTAGCCGTCCTCGGTGTCGTTGCCCGCGAAGCGGTGCTTGACGGCGGACGTCTGCTCGATCGGCCCGGTGGGCAGGGGCAGCCGGGCGGGCAGGTCGAGCTGATCGCCGTTCCACGACACGTCGGCCCGGGCCACGTGCTTGAGGTACCAGTTGAACCCCATGAGCAGGGCGGGCGTGCTGCTGCCCGCGACCACCAGCCGGCCCCGGTCGCCGGTGACGCGGAAGGCGTCCCGGCCGCCGTCGGCCGGTATCGTCGCCAGGAACACCTGGGCGGCCCGGCCCGGCCCGAGCAGCCGGTGGATCACCTCGTGGGCGGGCCCGGTGTCGAAGGCCGGACGGCCCGCGTCGTACGCCGGCGTGGCGGCGGCGGCCGTCCCGGGCAGCACGCCGACGGCGAGCACCAGGCTCACCAGGGCGGCGCATGCGGCGAACACCCGTCCGCGCATTCCAGTCCATCGCCTCACGCCGCTCCCCCGCTTCCCCTTCACCTGCAGAGCAGGCAATTCACTTGCAGAGCAGGCTATTTACGGCGTGATCACATGGTCAAGATCTGGTTGTCACCTTCGTGCGATGACGGATGTCATCGGCGCGCCCGTTGCTCACCAGCTGATCCCGGCCGCCACCGGCAGATGGTCGCTGTCGGTGGCGGGCAGCACCCACGAGCTCTCCGGCGTGACGCCCCGCACCAGGATCTGGTCGATCCGCGCCACCGGGAACGCCGCCGGCCAGCTGAAGCCGAAGCCGTCCCCGGCCGCGTCCTGGGCCGAGCGCAGCCGCGAGGTGAGACCGGCCAGGGCGCGGTCGTCGGTGGTGCCGTTCAGGTCGCCGAGCAGCACGACCCGCTCGTTCTTCTCTGCGGCGACGGCCTCGGCGAGCTTCTCCGCGCCGGCGTCGCGCGAGTCCGTCCAGAAGCCGCCCCTGGGCATCACCCGTACGGAACCCAGGTGCGCCACGTACACCGCGAGCGGCCCCCGGTCCGTGGCCACCGTGGCGCGCAGCGCGCGGGGCGGGTCCGGCGTGATCTCCCGGGCCTGCCGGGTGTGGGCCAGCGGCCCGACCATGCCGCGCAGGACATCGACCGTCCGGACGTCCGACATCGGGAGCCTGCTCCACAGCCCGACCGTGCCCCGCACCGCGTGGTACGGGTACGTGGCCGCCAGTTCCTTCTCGTACGTGCCCGCGGCCTGCTCGGTCAGCTCCTCCAGGGCCAGCACGTCCGCCCCGGAGGCGGCGAGGTCGCGGGCGGTGCCTGCCGGGTCGGAGTTGGCGGCGCCGACGTTGTGGCTGACCACGGTGAGGTCGCCGCCGGAGTGGGACTTGTCGCCGAGCAGCCCGCCGAAGAGGTTCAGCCACACCGTGACCGGCAGCAGCAGCGCGACCACGGCCGTGGCCGAGCGGCGCCACAGCGCCGCGGCCAGCAGCGGCGGGACGAACAGGCCGAACCACGGCAGGAAGGTCTCCACCAGGCTGCCGAGTCCCCCGCGGTCCGTGATCCGCGCGTGCAGCAGCAGGACGAGGCCGAGCAGGAGCGCCAGCGCCGCGAGCACGGGGCCGCGCTTCCAGGGCCCCGGGCGGGACAGAGAGCGCGACAGAGAGGTGACGCCCGCGCGGCAGCCGCGGAGGATCACCCGGCGCAGGCCCGCGAGCCGGCCACCGGAGCCGGGGTCCCCCTGTCCGCGCTCCGCCGGGTCCCCCTGCGCCGTCGGCCGTTCGCGCTCATGGCCGACGTTGTCGAGCGTACTGGTCACTGCTGCATCCTCGGATCCTTGGTAGGGTCGGTGTACATACTCGGGCACCCTCGATCGGCGGCGTCGGCACGCAGTTCGTAGTGCCAGGGCTCGTTCCGGTAGATCTGGCACAGCCCGTACGCGGCGCCGTGCTCCGCCAGCCACGTCGTGGCGTTCGAGCGCCCGACGTCGACCGCGTCCCCCGCGACGTGCGGGGACGTCTCCGGTGTGGCCACCCAGCGGGCGGCCTCGGCCTCCGACCCGTACTTGTCCACGGCCTCGCGGAGCAACTGGTCCTGGTACTCCGGGGAGCGCCAGCCGCTGTTGACGTAGAACCGGACGCCGTCGGCGGTGGCGTCCGTCGCCGCCGCGCGCAGGGCCCGCAGCAGATCGGCGTCGAGCCTGGCCACGGCAGGGTAACCGTCGTCGAACACCGTCACACCGTCGGGGAGGGCGCCGCCCGCCTCGCCGAGCCCGCCGGGCTGCTCACGACGCGCAGCCTTGGAGGGAGACGGGCCGGCCGACGAGGGCGAGGGCGCCGCCGAGGACGGCGGTGGCGGAGCCGTGGAGGGGGAGGCCGAAGGGTCCTGCGACGATCGGCCGAGGGCCGTCGTGATCACCGCTGAGATCACGGCGGTGGCGACCATCAGGCCGACGACGAGGAGCGCCGGGGTCCGGCGGACCGTCGTTCGTGCTGATCGTGGGCGTCGAGTCATGCCGCCAGTCAAGGCGGCGCGGTGTTGCCGGCACGTATGCGGTTTTCCATACGCCGGCGATATGTACCGGCTCGTAGCATCGGGAGTATGCGCGTGTTGATCGTCGAGGACGAGCCCTATATGGCGGAGGCCATCCGCGACGGTCTGCGGCTGGAGGCGATCGCCGCCGACCTCGCGGGCGACGGCGACAGCGCGCTGGAACTGCTGAGCGTCAACGCCTACGACATCGCCGTGCTCGATCGCGACATCCCCGGGCCGTCCGGCGACGAGGTCGCCCGGCGCATCGTCTCCTCCGGCAGCGGCATGCCGATCCTCATGCTCACCGCGGCCGACCGGCTCGACGACAAGGCGTCCGGGTTCGGCCTCGGCGCCGACGACTACCTCACCAAGCCGTTCGAGCTGCGGGAGCTGGTGCTCAGACTCCGGGCGCTGGACCGCAGGCGTGCCCACAGCAGGCCGCCGGTGCGGGAGATCGCGGGTCTGCGGCTGGACCCGTTCCGCCGCGAGGTCTACCGGGACGGCCGCTTCGTGGCGCTGACCCGCAAGCAGTTCGCCGTACTCGACGTCCTCGTCGCCGCCGAGGGCGGTGTGGTGAGCGCCGAGGAGCTGCTGGAGCGGGCGTGGGACGAGAACGCCGACCCCTTCACCAACGCCGTGCGCATCACGGTCTCGGCGCTGCGCAAGCGCCTCGGCGAACCCTGGATCATCGCCACCGTGCCGGGTGTCGGCTACCGCATCCACACACCGCCGGCCGCCGGGCCCGGCGGAGGCGGGCGTGGATAGGGCCCCCGGGGTGAGCGTCCGCCTCAAGCTCACGCTCAGCTACGCCGGAGTCATCATGGTCACCGGCTTCCTGCTGCTCGCGGTGATCTGGGTGTTCGTCCTGCGCCACCTGCCCGCCTACACGAGTGTCCCCGGGGGCGTGCTGATCCGCTCCTACCTCCTGCGTGACTTCGCCTCGGCCGCAGCCGTGACACTGGCCTTCCTGCTCGTGTTCGGTCTCCTGACAGGGTGGCTCCTCGCCGGCCGCATGCTCGCCCCGCTGGCACGGATCGCCGACGCCACCCGCCTGGCCTCGACCGGATCACTCGCCCACAGAATCCAGCTACCGGGCCCCCAGGACGAGTTCCGCGAACTCGCCGACGCCTTCGACGGCATGCTCGAGCGGCTCGAAGCGCACGTCGCCGAACAGCGGAGATTCGCATCCAACGCCTCGCACGAGCTGCGCACCCCGCTGGCGATCTCCAAGGCGCTGCTCGATGTGGCGCGCACCGACCCGAACCGCGACATCGACGAGATCATCGCCCGCCTGCACACGGTCAACACCCGGGCGATCGACCTCACCGAGGCGCTGCTCCTGCTCAGCCGCGCCGATCAGCGGTCGTTCACCCGGGAACCGGTCGACCTGTCGCTTCTGGCGGAGGAGGCCACCGAAACGCTCCTCCCGCTCGCGGAGAAGCACGGCGTCGCCATCGAGACCTCCGGGGACTACGCCCCCGCGACCGGCTCGCCGGCGCTCCTGCTGCAGCTGACCACGAACCTCGTGCACAACGCGATCGTCCACAACCTGCCCGGACGGGGAGAGGTGTGGGTCCGTACCGGCGTCCGCGCCCACACCGCGGTGCTCACCGTCGAGAACACCGGCGAGGAGATCGGCGCGGAGCTGGCCTCGACCCTCACCGAACCGTTCCAGCGCGGCACGGAGCGCATCCGCACCGACCACGCGGGCGTCGGCCTCGGCCTGGCGATCGCCAAGACCATCACCCAGGCGCACGACGGAACGCTCACCCTCACCCCGCGCCCGGAAGGCGGGATCCGCGTCACGGTGGAACTGCCCGCCCCGGGACCGCTCAGGCCCGCGCGGCGTCCCTGACGAACACGATCCCGTCGACCACGCACCGCACCTGTGACATAGGTCACTTCAGACACTGCAATTCGCCCGAGGCTGCCCGCAGTTGCCCCGCGCGTCCGTCCCGTCACCTCTAGTGATCACCGGCGAGGTGGGTGTATAAGACACGAGCCCCTGTGCGAACGGCGTGGACCCATCCGCGCTCCGGCCGTTCCCCCACCGCCGTGCGGCACCATCGTCCAGTACCGGTGTACGCCCCAAGGCTGTGGCGTGCGCCCGACCCGATCCGCGCAGAAGGGCACCCTGTTGTACTCCGCACCCCGGCACCGCCGACCGCTGATCACGGCTGCCACCGCGACCGCCGCCCTGCTCACCCTGCCCGCGGCAGGCTGCGCCAAGCCGGCGGACACCGGTGACGCCCGGGCGGACCGGGCCCGCAGCGTGGAGATCGACCCGGCGGTGGCCGCCTCCGCCAGCGGCCCCGGCGCCACCCCCTCCGCCTCGGCCACGGCGTCCGCCTCGGGCAGCCCGTCCGCCTCCCCCAAGGCGAGCGCCTCCCGCCGCGCCTCCGCCACCCCCGGCGGTACGACGTCCTCCGCCGCCCGGCCCGACGCGCCCGACTTCCCCGTACCGGTCAGCCTCGGCGACGCCACCCAGGTCATCACCGTCAAGGCATCCGGCTCCTACGCCACCGTCACCGCCTGGGCCAAGACCAGCGCCGGCTGGAAGTCCGCGATCACCACCACCGCCGGCCGAGTCGGGTCCAACGGCGTGGTCGACGGCGCCACCCGTACGCAGAACACCTACACCACCCCCGGCGGCACCTACACGATCACCGAGGGCTTCGGCATCGAGTCCGGCGGCACCGCCATGCCGTACACCCGCGTCAACGACACCCACTGGTGGGTCCAGGACCCCGAATCCCAGTACTACAACTCCATGCACACCGCCGCCGGCGCCGACTTCCCCCTCACCGAGACCGGAGACCGCGGCAGCGAACACCTCATCAACTACCCCGTCCAGTACGCCAAAGCCCTCGTCATCAACTTCAACCGCTGGCCCGCCGTGCCCGGCCGAGGCGCCGGCATCTTCCTCCACGTCAACGGCTCCGGCGCCACCGCCGGCTGCGTCTCCGTGCCCCGCGCCACCATGGACCAGATCATGGCGTGGATCCGCCCCGGCGCCCACCCGCGCATCGCCATCGGCTGAACCGCGGGGCGGGCGAGGGTCTGGATCGCCGCCCTCCGTCACAGTAGGGTGCTCAAATCTGCAATACCTGCGGCCTCTTCAAGCACATTCATGCGCCACTGACGGACTGACCCTTAGGGAGCCCTCGTGCGGTTGCGGAAGAAGAGAAGTCCTGCGTCCATCCGACCCCGTACGTCGCGTCTGTCGATCGCGGCGATTGTCATGATCCTGGCTGGTCTGGCCGGCGCACCCTCAGCGGTCGCCGAGCCCAGTGCGGCGGCCGCGTCCGCCGGTGCGGACAGCGCGCTCGTCCCGCGTCCGGTCGTGGTCCAACAGGATGCCGGGAAAGCACCGTTCGTCCTGCGGCCCTCGCTCGCGGTCGTCGCGGACGGCGCGGCGGCCGATGTCGCCGCGCAGCTCGCGGGACGGTTGCGTGACGCGACCGGGTTCCGGGTGCCGGTGTTCGAGCACGGCGGAGCCAACGCCATCCGCATCACGGTGGACCCGGAAGCGGAGTACACCGTGGACGGGGCGGCGGCCACCCCGGAGTCGTACGTCCTCGACGTCGGCGTGGAAGGCGTGTCGATCACCGCGCACACCGCCCACGGCGCCTTCAACGGCGTACAGAGCCTGTACCAGCTGCTGCCCGCCTGGGCCGAGTCGCGGACCCCGGTCGTGACCGACTGGACCGTGCCCGCCACGCACATCGAGGACGCCCCGCGCTTCTCGTACCGCGGTGTCATGCTCGACGTGGCCCGGTCCTTCCAGGACGTCGACGCCGTCAAGCGCTACATCGACACCCTGGCCCGGCTGAAGATGAGCGTGCTGCACCTGCACCTCGCCGACGACCAGGGCTGGCGGATCGAGATCACCAACGACGGCAAGGCCGCCGGCGACCCCATCGACTACACCGCGCTGCAGCGCGAGTCCGGCGCCACCGCGATGAACCAGCGCGGCTACCGCAACGAGCTGGGCCGCACCGGCTACTACACGCAGGAGCAGTACCGCGACATCGTCGCCTACGCCCGGGACCGGTTCGTCACCGTCGTCCCCGAGGTCGACATCCCCGGCCACACCAACGCCGCCCTGCACGCGATCCCGCAGCTGAACACCGACCGGTCGCTGCCCGCGCGCGACCCCAGGACGGGGGTCGTCGACTGGAACGGCACCGCCAGTGTGGGCTATTCCGCCCTCGACGAGCGGCTGGACCTCACGTACACGTTCGTGGAGCACGTCTTCAAGCAGCTGGCCGACATGACCGGCGGCCCGTACGTGCACGTCGGCGGCGACGAGTCCCACGCGATGGGCCACACCCGCTATGTCGACTTCGTCTCCCGCGCGGTGCCCCGCGTCAAGGCCGCGACGGGCGTCGGCATCATGGGCTGGACGGAGTACGCCGAGGCCGGGCTGTCCCAGGCGCCGGGCTTCTGGGACGGCTCGGTCGTGCAGTACTGGGTCGGTTCCGGTGACTGGGTGCGCGACTTCGTCGCCAAGGGGGGCAAGGCCGTGGTGTCGGCCGCCGGCGGCTCCTACCTGGACCAGAAGTACACCGTGGACACCCCGATCGGCCTGAGCTGGGCCTGCTCCGGCCTCTGCGACTTCCAGCGCTACTACAACTGGGACCCGACGACGACGGTGTCGGGTGGCATCCCCGAGCCGGGCGTACTCGGCGTCGAGGGACCGCTGTGGTCGGAGACGGTGCGCGGCAGCGACCAGGCGGAGTTCCTGACCCTGCCCCGAGCGGCCGCGATCCTCGAGACCGGATGGACGCCCAAGGCGCAGAAGGACGTCGCGGACTTCGCGTCCCGGCTCGCGCGGCTGGGCACGCGACTCACCGTCGCGGGCACCAACTTCTACGAGAGCCCCGGCGCACGCTGGGCCACCGGCGTCGCCGGCACCGACACGGTCGCCCCGGGCGGCGTCACCACCCGGCACGCCCTGGGGCTCGTCGCCGCCCCCGGCACCAAGGTCTCCGAGGACGGCACCCGGCTCGTCCCGGACACCGTGGCCACGGACGGCGACCCCGCCTCGTCCAGCGCGCTGACCGAGCCCCTGACCGCGACCGCGCAGTGCGGGGACCGGGTCCTGCCGGTGACGTTCACCCAGGACCGGGCCCGCGACGCCCTGCACGCCGCGGGCCTCTACACCGCGGGCGTGGAGGCGGCGTTCACCGAGGACACGTCCTGTGTGCTCACGCCCTCGACGGGCGACCCGGTGTCCGTCCGCGTCCGGGTCACCGACGCGGACCACGAAGACCAGGGCGAGGACCGCGCGGCTTCGGCAGCCCCCACGATCGACGTCCCGCAGAGCGTGCGGGCCGGCACGTGGGTCCCGTTGAAGCTGACCGGTTTCGCACCCGGTTACGTCGACATCCGCATCGACGACAAGACGCTCTACACGGTGCGCGCCGACGCCGACGGCAGGTTCGCCCGCCACGGCGTCATCCCGGCCGCGACCTTCGAGGGCACGCACACGGTCAGCGCGGTCCAGGGCGACCGCTCCGCGCGTGCGACGGTGTCGATCGCGTCCGAGTTGCGCCAGCTGCCGGATCTGATCGACCAGTCCACGCTGCGCGTGCACGAGGTCGACAGCGAGGAGACCGTCGGCGAGAACGGTGCCGCGGCGAACGCCGTCGACGGGGACCTCAACACGATCTGGCACACCCAGTGGTACGGCGGCGCCCCCGCCTTCCCCCACCACGTCACCCTTGACCTGGGCAAGGAGTACGACGTCACGGGCCTGCAGTACACGCAGCGGCAGAACGCCCGCAACGGCAGGATCAAGGACTACCGGATCGAGGTGTCCGCCGACGCCGTCAGCTGGCAGCAGGTGGCCACCGGTTCGTTCACCGAGGCGCTCACCCCCCAGAACGTCGAGTTCGGTGCGACGCGGGGCCGGTACGTCCGCCTGACGGGCCTCAACTCCCAGGCGGGCAACGCCTACGCGGGTGCCGCGGAGATCAACGTGGGCGGCCGCGCCGGCTGAGGCGCGCGCGACACGCATGGAGGCCGTCCCGGCCCGGCCGGGGCGGCCTCGGTGCGTCTCCAGGCCGCCCGGCGCCGGGACAGCCGCCACGCGTCCACCCATTTCACATCCCACGTGGTAATTTCACGCACCGCCCCAGCTCACACAAGACCTGCTGTTTCCAGCGCACTTGTGATGCCTGCAGCACCCTTGACGCTGCCGCGCGGGCACTTCTACGCTCCGCGTCACAGACGAGCACGTTACTTTTCACATCCAAAGATGGTGGGGACACGTGACTACGGGTACCTTCGGCCGCCGCGGCCTTCTGCGCATCGGCGGCGGCCTCGCAGCGGCAGCCGCCCTCCCCGGCGCACTGACCGCCTGCGGCAACGGATCAGGGTCCGGCTCGGGCAGCGGCAAGCTCCGGGTGGTGGGGGTGGCGGACCAGAAGGCGCCGCTCGACGCGATGACCGCCGCGTACACCAAGCAGCACAAGACCGCGTTCAGCACCACCTTCGCCCCCACCGACCAGGTGACGACCCAGGTCCGCACCCAGCTGGCCGGCGGCAACGCCCCGGACGTCCACGTGGTCTACCCGGGCAACGGCAACTCGATGGCGATGGTGCAGCTGGCCAAGGCGGGGCTGCTGGCGGACCTGAGCGGGCAGAGCCTGAGCAAGGAGATACCCGCGGCGCTGAACTCGGCCTTCCAGTACGAGAAGAAGACGTACCTCTACTCCGCCGGCAGCACGGTCATCGGCGCCGTCTACAACAAGAAGGTCTTCGCGGACGCCGGTGTCGAACCGCCGAAGACCTGGGCCGAACTGCTGGAGGTCTGCGGCAGGCTCAAGGCCAGGGGCGTCGCCCCGATCGCCCTGGGCGCGCAGACCCCGTGGGTCACCCAGCTGATCACGTACGCGCTGGTGCCCTCGACGGTCTACGCCAAGGACCCCGCGTTCGACGACAAGATGGCCGCGGGCCAGGCCACGTTCGCGGAGTCCGGCTGGGCCGACGCGATGGAGATGTACCTCGAGCTGCTGGGCAAGGGCTACTTCAACGACAACCCCAACGGCACCACGTTCGAGCAGCAGGTCTCGATGGTCGCCACCGGCAAGGCCGCCATGGCCGTGCAGGTCTCGGCCGTGCTCGGCGCCTTCCGCGAGGGCTCCAAGACCCCGGACGACATCGGGATGTTCCCCTTCCCCGGCGGCGACAACCCGCAGGAGCTGTGGCTCCCGGCCGGCGTCGTGGTCGGCCTCGGGGTGAGCGCCCGCAGCAAGAACGCGAAGGACGCCATGGCCTTCGTGGAGTGGCTGGGCAGGCAGGAGAACATCAACCAATGGTGCGAGGCAGTGGCGGCGATCCCCGTGCGCCGCGACGCGAGCTCGAAGATCGACCCGGAGCTGGAGAGCTTCCTGCCGGAGATCGACGCGGACCGGGCGGTGCCGTTCATGGACCAGCGCTGGCCCAACGCCGAGGTGCAGCCGGTGCACTTCGCCGCCGTACAGGATCTGCTGGCGAAGAAGACGGACGTCAAGGGGGCGCTGGGCCGGATGGACGAGGCGTACCGGAAGGAGTCGTGAGGCGGGGGCGGCGGCGCTGGGCCGATCCGAGCGCCCCGCCCTGGCTCCTGGCCGTCCCGGCGGTGGCGCTGTACGGGCTCGTGGTGCTGTTCCCGGCCGCAGCCGGGGTCATGTACGCGTTCACCGACTGGTCCGGCGTGGGCGGCTTCGAGTTCACCGGACTGGAGAACTTCCGCACCCTCGCCGACGACGACCGGGCGCTGGACTCGATCGGCAACACCCTGCTGCTCACCGTCGCCGTCGTCGTCGTGCAGAACGGGCTCGGGCTGCTGCTCGCGCTCGGCGTGCACGCGAGGATCCGGTCCCGCGCGGTGCTGCGGGTGGTCTTCTTCGCCCCCGCGGTGGTCAGCCCCGTGATGGTGGCGTTCCTGTGGAAGTACATCTACAACCCGGATCCCGGGGCGGGGCTCAACGGCATCCTCGGCGCGGTCGGCCTCGGCTCGCTGCGTCAGGACTGGCTGGGCGATCCGTCGCTGGCCCTGTGGTCCGTGGCCGGCATGGTCGTCTGGCAGTACGCCGGCTACTCGATGGTCATCTTCCTGGCCGGCCTCGAAGGCATCCCCGCCGAGCTGGAGGAGGCGGCGAAGATCGACGGCGCCGGGCGGGTGCAGCGCTTCCGCTACGTCGTGTGGCCGCTGCTGGCGCCTGCCCTCACCGTCAACGTCATGCTGTCGACGATCGGCGGGCTCAAGCTGTTCGACCAGGTCTTCGCGGCCACCAACGGCGGTCCCGGCACCTCGAGCGAGACGCTGTCGACGGTCCTCTACAAGGAGGCGTTCGTCTTCGGCAAGTTCGGCTACTCGACGGCGGTCGCGCTCGTGCTCGCGCTCTTCGTGGCGGCGGTCTCGCTGATTCAGATCCGCTATCTGCGCGCCCGGGAGGTCGTCGCGTGAAACAGCTTCCGATGGGGCGGTGGCTGCTCGAACTCGTCATGGCCGGCGCCGGGGTGGCCTTCCTCTTCCCCGTCTACGCCATGGTGACCCTGGCGCTCAAGACCCCCGACCAGGTCGCCGAGTCCCCGCTGTCACCACCCACCTCGCCCACCGGTGAGAACTTCTCCCACGCCTGGTCCTCCGCGTCGCTGGGCTCCGCGCTGCTGAACAGCACGCTGATCACCGCGCTGAGCCTGGTCGCGCTGATCGCGATCGGCTCGGCCTGCGCCTACGTCCTGGCCCGGCGGGCACAGGGGCTCGGCTACGCGGTGTACATCCTCTTCCTGCTGGGCATCGTGCTGCCGTTCCAGCTGGGCATGATCCCGCTGTACAAGCTGATCGACGACCTCGGCTGGCTGGGCACGTACCAGGGCATGGTGCTCTTCTACACGGGCATCCAGCTGCCCTTCACCGTGTTCCTCTACACCGGCTTCATCCGGGCACTGCCGGGCGACTACGCGCACGCGGCGCTGATCGACGGCTGTACGCAGCTGCAGGCGTTCACCCGCGTCGTCTTCCCATTGCTGCGGCCCGTCACCGGCACCGTGGTGATCCTCAACGCGGTGTTCATCTGGAACGACTTCTTCACGCCGCTGCTGTACCTCGGCGGCTCCGAGAAGGAGACGGTGCCGGTGCGGATCTTCTCCTTCGTCGGTCAGTACGTGTCGGACTACGGCCTGGTCTTCGCCGGTCTGGTACTGGCGGCGCTGCCCGTCATCGCCGTCTTCCTGGTGCTGCAGCGCTACGTCATCAAGGGCTTCGCCGGCGGACTCAAGGGGTGAGGCGCCGGCCATGACGCTGCCGCCCGCACTCGACGCGCTGCTGAAGGACCCGCCGCGCGGCTTCTCCCCGACCGCGATCTGGTGGTGGAGCGGCGAGCCCCTGCGCCGCGACCGGCTCCGGTGGCAGCTCGCGCGCTTCGCGGAGGGCGGCGTGTACAACCTGGTCGTGCTCAACCTGGCCCCGTCCGGGCCGATGTTCGACGCCGACGCCGACGATCCGCCGTTCTTCTCGGACGCCTGGTGGGCGCTGCTGAAGGGGGTCTGCGACGACGCCGGGTCGCTCGGGGTCCGGCTGTGGTTCTACGACCAGCTGGGCTTCTCCGGTGCGGCCGTGCAGTCCGGACTCGTGCACGAGCGGCCCGAGTTCGCGGGCCGGTGGCTGGAGCGGGACGGGTCGGTGTCCGTGCGGGGCTTCGACTACCTGTCGCGGGAGTCCTGCGCCGCGCTGCTCGACCGGGTGCACGGGGAGTTCGAGCGACGCCTCGGGGACCGGCTGGGCGGGGTCGTCGCGGGCTCGTTCCAGGACGAACTGCCCACGCTGCCCACCTGGTCGGCGGGCTTCGCCGCGGAGTTCCGCGAGCGGCGCGGCTACGAACCGGAACCCCTGCTGCGGCTGCTCTGGCAGGACGGGCCCACGGCAGGCCGCTTCCGCCGCGACTACCAGCGCACCCGGTCCGAACTCGCCGAGGAGTCCTTCTTCCGCCCGCTAGCCGACTGGCACGACCGGCACGGCCTGCTCAGCGGCTGCGACCAGCAGGATCCGGCGCGGGCGGGGGATCCCGCGGCGGGTGTGGAGCTGTACGCCGACTACGCCCGTACGCACCGCTGGTTCAGCGCGCCGGGCTCCGACCACCACGGCGACGCCCGGGTCCACTCCTCGCTGGCCCACCTCTACGGCCGGCCGCGTACCTGGATCGAGGCGTTCCACTCCAGCGGGTGGGGCGGCACGCTGGAGGAGACCTACGACTGGCTGCTGCCTTGGCTTCGGGCCGGCGCCAACCTCTACAACCCGCACGCCGTCTACTACACGACCAAGGGCGGCTGGTGGGAGTGGGCCCCGCCGGCCACCGACTGGCGCCAGCCGTACTGGCGGCATCACCACGTCTTCGCCGGTGCCGTCAGCCGGCTCAGCGCAGCACTCACCCTCGGCCGCCACGTCTGCGACGTCGCGGTGCTGCTGCCCACCGCGACCGTCCAGGCGGGTGTGCGGCTGGACGGGGTCCGCGACGCCGCGGCGCGCCGGGCGCAGACGGTGTACCGGGAGCTCGTCGGGGACATGACCTGGTTCCGCTCCACACCGGGCGCCCTGGACCGACTCGGGCTGGACGCCGACGTGATCGACGACGACTCGGTGCGGCGCGCGGCGGTCCGGGACGGGCGGCTCACGGTCGCCGACGAGTCGTACGCCGCGGTCGTGCTGCCGGCGTGCACGGTCCTGGAGGGTGCGACGGAGCGCCGGCTGGCGGAGTTCGCCGCGGCGGGCGGTCTGGTGGTCGCCGTCGGCGAGCGGCCCCCGCCCGGACCCCTGCGGGAACGCGCGCGCTTCGCACCGACGGCGGACGCCCTCGGCCCGCTGCTGACCGGGCTGCGCCGGGTGGAGGCACCGGTGCCGCCCCTGGTCCGGGAGGCCGACGGGACGACCCTGGTGTTCCTGGCGGCGGCCTTCCCCGGCGCCAGCCGCGTGTCCGTCGGCCGTCCCGACGACCGCGGTGCCGCGGCAGGCTGGGCCGAGGCAACCGTCGACTTCGACCCGGCGCGGTACGCCAGGGAGACGGCCGTGCGGGTACGCGGGGTGGCAGGCGACCCGTACCTCGTCGACCCCTTCACGGGGAACACCCGCGTCCTGCCCGGCAGGCGGAGCGGTGACGGGGTCGAGGTGACCGTCCCGTTCGACGCCGGGCCCGCGGCGCTGCTGGTGTTCCCCGCCGAACCCGCGGGCCTCCCCGCGGGTGCTCCGGACGCGCTGCCCGCGGACACGATCGGGCTCGGCGCGTGGACGTACGAACTGATCCCGACCCTCGACGACACCTGGGGCGACTTCGCGCTGGACGAGTCCTGGCCCGGCCTCGCCCCCGGGGCCGCATCGCGACTCCAGCGCTGGGCCGTGGAGCACCGCGCCGACGGCGACGAGGACTGGCGGACCGTGCACGCCACCTTCGGTCCGCACGGCGAGTGGCGCACCGGCGACGGCCCGTGGCAGCCGGCCGTCTACTCGGTCTCGCGCGGTATCCGCAAGGACCCCGTCCACCGTGCGGCTCTCGGTCCCAAGGGCCATGTGCCGCGGGAGTTCCTGGACTTCGGAACCGTGGCGGCGGGGCGGCAGGTGCACTTCCGGGCCGAGCTGACCGTGCCGGCCGAGGGGTGTCTGAGCGTGGGCGCCGCCGCCGCCAAACGGGTCCGTGTCGACGGGCGGGACGTGGAACTCGACGACCACGGGTATCTCGCCTTCAGCCGGCTCCCGCTCGGCCCCGGCACGGCACTCCTGGAGCTGGAACTCACCGTCGAGGGCACCGATCCGCAGCCGCTGCGCGCCCAGATCTCCGTCACGACCGACCCCGAGGCGGCCCGCGGTCCCGAGTGGATCGTCGCGGCGCCGGGTCCGGCGGAGTTCATCGTCCGCTTCCAGCCCCTGGGCGAGGTACTGCAGGTCTCCGCCGAGGCGGCCTGCCGGGTGCTGGTCAACGGCACCGAGGTCGGCCGCCAGGGCGGCTTCGACCCGTACACGGACCACAGGAGGCCGCGCACCGACCGCTACGACCTCTCCGCCGTCCTCGTCCCCGGCGAGAACGTGCTCGCCGTGCGCACCGCCGACGCCGCCACGGGCCTCCTGGTCGACGGCGCCGCGACCTCGGGTCCGGGCTGGTCGGCGACGCGCGACGGCGAAGCCCTCACCGTACGCACCCGGCGCACCCAGTTCCGCGACCCCGGGTCGCTCCAGCTGCCGCGCCGTCCGCATCCGCTGCCGGGCGCCGCGTGGCTCGAAGGCCCGCAGGACGGCACGGTGCTGCCGGCACTCCTCGCCGTACCGGGATCAGCGGGCCGGGTGGAGTGGCTGCGCTTCGGCGTACCGCCGGGGGCGACGGCGCTGCGGCTGCCGGTGAGCGGCACGGCGTCGGTGTACGTGGACGGGCAGTTGGCGGCCGCGGGGCCCGGGCCGCTGGCGGTGCCGCTGGAGGGCGGGCGCGGGGTACGGCGGGCCCTGGTCCGCGTCGAGCCCGAACGCGCCTGCAGCGGCGGGGCGGTGCTGACCGGGCCGGTCCAGTTCGCCGTGGGGCCCGGACCTCTCCGGCTGGGGGACTGGGCGGACGCCGGCCTGCCCGAGTACAGCGGCGGGGTCCGCTACCGCACGGCCGTCGAGTCGGCGGGCACCCCGAAGGGTGCCCTCCTGGACCTGGGCCGGGTGCGCGGCACCGCGGAGGTGTTCGTCAACGGCCGGTCCTGCGGGATCCAGGTCTGCTCGCCGTACCGCTTCGAGGTGGGCGAGGCACTGCGCCCCGGCCGCAACGAGGTCGCGGTCGAGGTGTTCGGCACGCTCGCGCCCTTCCTGGACGCGGTGAGCCCCACCCACTTCGTCTTCCCGGGGCAGACCCGCTCGGGGCTCTTCGGCCCGGTCCGCCTCCGTGTGACGCGGTGAACCGCCGCGGCTGCCGAGTGTGACGCCGTGAACCGCCGCGGCCGCCGTGCTACTTCGCGATCCGGACGTCCGGGTGCTGCTCGCGCAGCGCCTCGACGTCCTTCGCGTCCGCTCCCGCGTCGATGACGACGGTGTCGAACACATCGAGCGGCACCACGCGATGGAGGCCGACCCGGCGCAGCTTCGTATGATCGATGGCGAGCACCCGGCGGGTGGCCGTGGCCAGCATCGCCCGTTTGACCAGGACGATCTCCTGCTCCTGGTGGAAGGCGTAGCCGCCGGAGACGGCGGAGGTCGACACCACCGCCACGTCGGTGCGCATCGCCTCGATGGCGTCGATGCAGGCGAGGCCCAGGAAGGAGTCGTGGCCGGGGTGGTATTCGCCGCCGAGTGCCATCAGCCGGATGCCCGGGGCGTCCGACAGGAGCTTCATGCCCTCGAGGAAGTTGGTCACCACGGTGAGCGGGGCGACCCTGCCCAGCTGTCTGGCGACCGCCAGCGCCGTGGTGGAGTCGTCGAGCATCACCGAACTGCCCGGCTCCAGGGTGTCCACCACGACGCGCGCGATGCTCTCCTTCGCGTCCTGGTTGGCGGTCATCCGGTACGCGATGTTGCTCTCGAAGACGCTGGACGCCTGCGCCGAGGCGCCGCCCCGGAACTTGCGGACCATGCCGCGGCCCTCGAGCTCGTCGAGATCCCGGTGCACGGTCATGACGCTGACGCCGAACGTCTCGGCCAGCTCGGTGACGGAGACCGAGCCCTGCCGGATGACGTGCTCGGCCATCGCACGCCTGCGGGCGATCCCGCCCCCGGCGGGCTGACGCGCGTTCATGGTGCGGGACTCCCTGAGCTGCTCGGTTCCGACGGGCTTGAGACTCAACTTAACAGATACAACTGTGATATCTACCAGGCAAGTTGTGCGGACTACCCCGGTTGCTCCCCCGGGGCGGAACGCCCGTCCGGGCGGAACCGGGCGCGGTACCGCGCCGGACTGTACGCGAAGTGCGCGCGGAAGCGGCGGCCGGCGTAGTTGGGGTCGGGCCAGCCGACCCGGCGGCCGATCGCCGCGACCGGCAGCTCCGTCTCGATGAGCAGTGCCGCGGCCCGTTCGGCACGCACCCGGTTCAGGTAGGCCATGGGCGGCACGCCGAACTGCCGGCGGAAGAGCCGGGCGAAGTAGGGCTCGGACAGCCCGACGGCGGCGGCCAGCCGGGCCACTGTCCAGGCCGCCGCCGGCTCGTCCTCCAGCAGCCGGGCCGCCCCGGTGGCGGCGGGGTGGACGGGGGCGGTGCGAGGACCGCCGGAGCCCCCGGCACCGTGGCGGTCGGCCGCCACCACGGTGCCCAGCAGGGACAGCAGCAGCCCGAGCCGTACGGCCCGCGTCACCGGTGCCGCGAGCCGCGACAGCCCGTACTCGGCGAACCCGAGCCCCTCGTCGCCGAGCTGGAACGTCCGGGCACCGCCGGGGGCGTTGAGGACGGGGGCGAACGCCGTGTCGGCGCGCAGCCAGGCCAGCTCGTACGAGAAGAGCTCCGGGCCCACGTACACGTTGTGGACGGTGAGCCCGCGGCAGTCCCGGTAGCCGTGCCAGTCGCCGGGCCGCGCCAGTACGGCGGAACCGCGCCCGAGCCGCCGTTCGCCGGCGGCCGACACGTGCACGGCCGTACCACCGGTGACGACGGCGCACTCGACGAAGTCGTGGCTGTGCGCGCCGGAGTCGGCGGCCAGGTCGTAGCGCTCGGCGACCACCTGTCCGGCGCCCGGCGGGAAGACGTCAGCGCGTCGTACGCGGTGCATGGTCGGGATTGTGCTGGAGGAGGGGCGGTCGTGTGCTGTCCGCGGTGGGAACCGTGCTGCGACCGTTGCCGGACGGCAGCGGTCGACCGTGAGGGAGAGCAGCACATGACCCGCACCACCACACCGCAGAACCTCACCGGCGAACAGGTCGGCGCCTACCGCCGCGACGGTTTCGTCCACCTCCCCGGAGTGATCGGCCGCGCGGACGCGCAGCGGCACGCGAAGGCCGCGCTCGGCGCCCGCGACCGGCTGCGGGACCACCACGCCGGCCGCACCTTCACCCAGTTGCTGCAGCTGTGGCAGCACGACGCGACGCTGCGCGAGCTGACCCTCGACCCGGCCCTCGGCGCCCTCGCCACCCGGCTGGCCGGGACACCGCTGCGCCTGTGGCACGACCAGCTGCTGATCAAGGAGCCGCACAACGGGGCCGCGACCGAGTTCCACCAGGACCAGCCCTACTGGCCGCACCGGGGCACCCGGCACGCACTGTCCGCATGGGTGGCGCTGGTCGACGTACCGGTGGACCGCGGCTGCATGACATTCATCCCCGGCTCGCACCGCCTCCCCGCGCTGCGCCCGCAGGACCTCACCGACCACGGCGACCTCCTCGGCCTGGCACCCGACCTGACCTGGCGGCAGCGGGTGACGGTGCCGCTGCGTGCGGGCGACTGCACGTTCCACCACTCCCACCTGGCCCACACGGCCACCCCGAACCTCACCGGTGACCCGCGTATCGCGCACGTGGTCATCTACACGGACGCGGAGACCCGCTACGCGGCGCTGCCGCATCCGGTGACCGACCCGCTCGGCCTGGAGCCGGGCGCGGCGCTGCCGGAGGAGCACTTCCCCCGGTTCGGCTGACGGCGACCCGGCGTCCGGATCGGTTGCGGGAAGCGTGCCCGTGACCGGACGCTGGCAGGGTGGAGTACGAGGCTGCGCACCATCCGGACCGGTTCGCCGGCACGGCGGCCGTCGACCGCGACGGGGTGATCACCGCCTGGGGCGGTTCGGCACCGGCACTGCTCGGCTACGACGCCGCGGCGGTGATCGGGCGGCCCGCGGTCGAGCTGCTGGCCGCCGTCACGGACCGCGCGCAGGTGCTCGAGGCGGTACGCGGCTGCCGGATCGGCGAGAGCGTACGCGGCGGCCTGGTCGCCCGGCATCGCGACGACCGCAGCGTCGATCTGATGGTCCGGGCCTGGCCGGTCGTCACCGGCGGCGGCACCGACTGGTTCACGATCTTCGTCCCGGCGGCCGAGATCCGCCGCTGGGACACCGACCGGGCGGTGGTGGACGGGCTGTTCTCCCAGGCTCCGATCGGGCTGGCGGTGTTCGATCCCGGGTTGCGGTTCATCCGCGTCAACGACGCGCTCCAGCGGATCCACGGCATTCCCGCGGAGAGGTCGCTCGGGCGGCGCGTGAGCGACCTCTTCCCCGGGCCGGTGGCGAACCGGATGGAGGCGAGGCTGCGCAGGGTGCTGGAGCTGGGGGAACCGGTCACCGAGGAGCACCGGGCTCCCGCCCCCGCGCTCCAGGGGTGGAAGAAGGAGTGGAGCACCACCTCCTTCCGGCTGATGAACCCGGCGGGCGCGGTGCTCGGCGTCGCGTCCGCGATCATGGAGATCACCGAGCGCGAGCGGGCACGCGACCGGCTGGTGGTGCTCAACGACGCCAGCGCGAGGATCGGCAGCACCCTCGACGTCACCCGTACGGCGGTCGAACTCGCGGAGGTGGCCGTTCCCCAGCTCGCGGACTTCGTCGCCGTCGACCTGCTGAAGGGCATCACGCTCGGTGAAGAGGAAGGCCCGGGACCCGTCGGCGGCGGGGCGGTACTGCACCGCGCGGCCGTTCGCTCCGTGGACGAGGCCGCCTCCGAGGCCAGCTATCCGCCCGGCGCGCTGCTCACCTTCCATCCGGCCACCCCGCAGGCCCGGGCCATGGCGACCGGCGACCCGATCCTGCTGGCGACCCTGGAGGACGCCGCGGACTGGCTGGCCCACGACCGGTACCGGGCCGCGAAGATGGCCGCCGCCGGGGTCCACTCCGTGATGGTCGTCCCGCTGCGCGCCCGCGACGTCACCCTCGGCGTCGCCCACTTCTACCGGTGGCGGCGCCCCGACCCCTTCGACACCGACGATCTGACCGTGGCCGGCGAGGTGGTGGCCCGCGCGGCCGTGTGCGTGGACAACGCCCGCCGCTACACCCGCGAGCGCCACGCCGCGCTCACCCTCCAGCACAGCCTTCTCCAGGTCACGACGCCCGAGCTCAGCGCCGCGACCACCGCCCACCGCCACCTGCCCGCCGTCGGCCGCGCCGGGGTCGCCGGCGACTGGTTCGACATCATCCCGCTCTCCGGGGCCCGCGTCGCCTTCGTCGTCGGCGACGTCCCCGGGCGCGGCATCCACGCCGTGGCCCAGGCGGGACGGCTGCGCACCGCGGTGCGCGCGCTCGCCCGGCAGGACCCGTCGCCGGACGAACTGCTCAGCCAGCTCGACGGCATCATCATCAGCCAGGCCCTGGACCCCGAGTACGCCTCCGGCGCCCACACCGGGGCTGTCGGCAGCAGTTGCCTGTACGCCGTCCACGACCCCGTCGCCCACCGGTGCAGCTTCGCCTCCGCGGCCCACTATCCCCCGCTCGTGATCCCGCCCTCAGGGGACGGGCGGCTCCTCGACGTGCCCTTCGGCCCGCCGCTCGGCCTCGGTGGAATGCCCTTCCAGACCGTCGACACCGAACTGCCCGAGGGCAGCGTCCTGGCCCTCTACACGGACGGCCTGCTGCGCGGCGCGGACGGCCGCGGCGACATCGACGCGGCGCTGCGCGCACTGCTGCGGGCACTCACCCAGCCGGACGCCGACCTGGAGCGCGCCTGCGACACCGCCGTGGACCGGATGCTCCCCGCGGGCGGGGCGGACGACGCCGTACTCCTGCTGGCCCGCACCCATGCCTTCGGCCCCGACCGGGTCGCCACCTGGGACCTGCCCCTCGACCCCGCCATCGTCGGCCAGGCCCGCAACCTGACCAGCGGCCAACTGGCCGCCTGGCAACTGGACGAGCTCGCCTTCACCGCGGAACTCATCGTCAGCGAACTGGTCACCAACGCCATCCGCTACGCCCAGGCCCCCATCCAGCTGCGCCTGATCCGGTCCCCCTCGCTCATCTGCGAGGTCTCGGACGCCAGCAGCACGTCACCCCATCCGCGCCGGGCGGCGGAGACCGACGAGACCGGCCGCGGACTGTTCATGATCGCCCAGATGGCCGAAGGCTGGGGCACGCGCTACACACTCGCCGGCAAGACCATCTGGGCGGAGTGCGCGGGCCAGGGCTGACCCACGGCTAGGCTGGGGCGGGCCGCGCCGGCCGACGGATTCGTCCCGGCGAGCTGCCGGCATCCGCCAGACACGCGACAGGTGGCCGAGCCCTTGACGACGATGCCCGTACTGCAGCAGAAGGTCCAGAGCGTCCTCGACGAACTCGTGGACACAGGAGCCGAGACCGGCTTGCAGATCGCCGTCCACCACCGCGGCGCCCTGGTCGCCGACGCCGTCGCGGGCGTGGCGGACGGCCGCAGCGGGCGCAGGGTGACCCCGGGGACCCCGTTCTTCAGCTTCTCCGCCGGCAAGGCCATGACGTCGCTGATCGCCCACCTGCTGGTCCGTACCGGCGCTGTCGGATACGACACCCCGGTGGCCGACGTGTGGCCGGAGTTCGCCGCCCACGGCAAGGCGGCCACGACGCTGCGGCACGTGCTGACGCACTCCGCGGGCGTGCCCGCGATGCCCCGCGACATCACTCCGGCCGACCTGGCCGACTGGTCGCGGGTCTGCACCGCGCTCGCCGACGCCGAACCGCGGTGGCGCCCGGGGACCGCGACGGGGTACCACTCGTACACCTTCGGCTTCCTCGTCGGCGAGGTCGCGCGCCGGGCCACGGGCAAACCGATGCGGCAGCTCCTGCACGAGTGGGTCGCCGCGCCCCTGGGCCTCGACGGTGACCTGTACTTCGGTGTGCCGCGAGCCGCCCTGCCCCGGCTGGCACGGCTCGAGGACGCCGCACCGCGCGCGGTCGCCCCACCGGACGGCGACGCGGTTCTCGCGCCGTGGGAGATGGGACCGACCGCGGCCATGGGCAACAGCCCCGGGATCCTGGAGGCGGACATCCCCTCGGTGGGCACCTTCACGGCACGCGGAATCGCGGCCATGAACGCCGCGGTCCTCGACGGCCGGCTCATCGAGGCACGCCGGCTACGGGAGCTGACGGCCGTGGCCTTCGAGGGCACCGACCAGGTCTTCGGCAACCACGCACGGCTGGCCCTCGGCTATCCCCTCGGCCGCATCGGCACGCGGCCGGAGGAGACACCCACCACGTTCGGCTGGCCGGGCGGCGGCGGCAGCTACGTCTACGCCGACACCGCCACCTCCACCGCCTTCGCCCTGACCAAGACCCGCCTCACCCCGCACTTCGAGGCGGCGCAGCGCCTGGCGGACGTGGTGGCGGCGGGGATCGGCCGGCTCGCCTAAGCTACGGGGTGCCCTCACACGTGCGCCTGTGACCTTGAAGCCTCCTGATCACGGGGCGACGGCCGGTACAGGGCATCAGGGCATCAGGGCACGACATGGCCCGCCGCGCGGAAGAGGCGGTACCACTCCTCGCGGGTCAGCGGGAGGTCCGAGCCCGCCGCCGACTCGGCCACCCGGCCGGGGTTGGTGGTTCCGAGCACCACCTGCATGTTCGCCGGGTGGCGGGTGATCCACGCGACGGCTATCCCGGTCGGGGTCACCTCGTACTTCGCGGCCAGCTCGTCCAGGACGTCGTTCAGCTCCGCGTGGTTCTCGCGGTCGCCGAGGAAGACCCCGTCGAAGAACCCCTTCTGGAACGGCGACCACGCCTGCAGGGTCATGCCCCGCAGCCGGGAGTAGTCGAGGAGGCCGTTGTCGCGGTCCACCGACTGGTCGAGGCCGCCCATGTTGGCGGCGATTCCCGAGGCGATCATCGGGCAGTGGGTGATGCTCAGCTGCACCTGGTTCGCCACCAGCGGCTGACGCACTGCCGTCTTGAGCAGTTCGATCTGCCCCGGAGTGTGGTTGGAGACGCCGAAGTTCACGACCTTGCCGGCTGATTCGAGCTGGTCGAAGGCCGCGGCCACCTCCTCCGGCTCCACGAGGGTGTCGGGCCGGTGCAGCAGGAGCACGTCGAGGTACTCGGTACGCAGAGCCGCCAGCGATTCGTCGACGGTACGGACGATGTGCTCGGCGGAGAAGTCGAAGAAGCCGGGCCGGATGCCGACCTTGCTCTGGATGACGATCGACTCCCGCTCCGCGGCGGAGAGTTTGACCGCCTCTCCGAACCGCGCCTCGCACGCGTGGCGCGACGGACCGTAGATGTCCGCATGGTCGAAGGCGTTGATCCCGGCGTCCCGGGCGCTGCCGTAGAGGGTGCGGATGTCCTCGTCGGCGAGTCCGGCGATGCGCATCAGCCCCAGGACGATGTTCGAGGCTCGCAGTTCGGTCCTTGGGAAGGAGATCGTTTTCATGGAACCATCCTGGCCCAGCGTGCCGAGGGATGGCCAGCAGCACGAGGGTCCGCAACCGCATCGCGGAATGGCACCCTACCCACCCAAACGGGACAACTACCCCGCGGCGCCCACGCCTCCGCTGCACCTCCCCGGCACCAGCCCCATGGTGCCCCCACGCACCCCCGCCCACTGAACTATGGTGTCCCGACACATACGCGCGTGACCTGCCCCTTCCTACGGTGTGGCGACACAAGCAACCCCGTCCCCCGCCCGGAAGTGGTGACCATGGCCGCCTCTGCAGCCGCTCCCCCGCAGCCCGCGAACCTGAGAAAGATCGTCGCCGCCAGCCTCATCGGCACCACCATCGAGTGGTACGACTTCTTCCTCTACGGTTCCGCCGCGGCGCTGGTGTTCAACAAGCTGTTCTTCCCCGACACCGACCCCCTCACCGGCACGCTGCTGTCCTTCCTCACCTACGCCGTCGGCTTCGCCGCCCGACCCGTCGGCGCGCTCGTCTTCGGGCACTACGGCGACCGGCTGGGGCGTAAGAAGCTGCTGGTCCTCAGTCTGCTGCTGATGGGCGGCGCCACCTTCGCCATCGGGCTGCTCCCCACCCACGCCACGGTCGGCTCCGCCGCTCCGGTGCTGCTCACCGCGCTGCGGCTCGTCCAGGGCTTCGCCCTCGGCGGGGAGTGGGGCGGCGCGGTGCTGCTGGTGTCCGAGCACGGTGACGCGCGGCGGCGCGGGTTCTGGGCCTCGTGGCCGCAGACCGGGGCGCCCGCCGGGCAGCTGCTCGCCACCGGTGTGCTGTCCGCGCTCACGGCGACGCTCAGCGACTCCGCGTTCGAGTCGTGGGGCTGGCGCGTGCCGTTCCTGCTGTCCGGGGTGCTGGTCCTCATCGGGATGTGGATCCGGCTCTCGGTGGACGAGTCGCCGGTGTTCCAGGCCGCGCTGGCCCGCGCCGAGACCCGCAAGGCGGAGGACGCCGCCGAGCGGATGCCGCTGCTGGCCGTGCTGCGGCACCACTGGAAGGACGTGCTCATCGCGATGGGCGCGCGCATGGCCGAGAACATCTCGTACTACGTGATCACCGCCTTCATCCTCGTCTACGCCGTGGAGCACACCGGTCTGGAGAAGCAGACCGCGCTGAACGCCGTACTCATCGCCTCCGCGATCCACTTCGCCGTCATCCCGGCCTGGGGCGCGCTCTCCGACCGCGTCGGCCGCAGGCCGGTCTACCTCGTCGGGGCGCTGGGCGTCGGCGCGTGGGCGTTCCCCTTCTTCGCGCTGGTGGACACCGGGGAGTTCGGGCTGCTGCTGCTCGCCGTGACCGTGGGGCTGGTCTTCCACGGGGCCATGTACGCGCCGCAGGCCGCGTTCTTCTCGGAGATGTTCGCGACGCGGGTGCGCTACTCGGGCGCGTCGATCGGCGCCCAGTTCGCCTCGGTCGCGGCCGGCGCCCCGGCGCCGCTGATCGCGACGGCGCTGCTGAAGGACACCGGCGGCTCGACCATGATCTCCCTCTATCTGCTCGCGGCCGTGGCCCTGACGCTCGTGGCCCTGCTGGCGGCCCGCGAGACGCGCCACCGCGATCTGGCGCAGATCGGCGCCACGTCCTCCCCGCAGGACGCCACCGCCCCGGCCGACGAGACCGCCCCGGTCCGCTGACGGCCGCGGCCATCGCCGTCACCGGGACCCGCCTGCCCTGCCGGGCGGGTCCCGGTGCTGCACACGAACCATCCGACAACCGAAAAGGACTCAGCATGTCACGACGTCTGGCCGCCCGTGCCGCCGCTTTACTCGCCGCGCCCGCCCTCGCCCTGGGGCTCAGCGCGTCTCCCGCGTTCGCCGCCGACACGTGGGTCAACCTGTACAGCGGCAGCACCAAGATCGCCAGCATGCAGCACGTCGACAGCGGTGACTACTTCCGCGTCTACGACAACTACGCCGACGGCCACGGCGTGCGCGGCTACCTGTACTCGTGGACGGGCTACGACTACACCCTCATCATGACCAAGTACAACGGCAGCGGAGCCGGCACCTACACGCAGATGCAGTACGACGTGTGGGGCACGAACTTCTACGCGATGCAGGTGTGTTCGGTGGACGGTTCCGGTGACACCTCCCCCGGCCCCTGCTCGGACATGAAGTACTTCAGCGAGTAGGAGCGAGTAGGACCGGCCGCAGAGCCCGCGGCATGAACACCGGCCGGGGGCGGCCGCCTTCCGACGAAGGTGCCGCCCCCGGCCGCCGCGGCCCTGGGTTTCCCCGCGCACCGGCACCCACCCCTCACCCCGCCAGCCGGTGCAGGCGCAGTGCCAGTTGCAGTTCCAGGGCGCGGGGCGGGGTCTGCCAGTCCGGTCCCAGGAGGCGTGCGATCCGGTCCAGGCGCTGGGCGACGGTGTTGACGTGCACCAGCAGTTCGTCCTTCGTGCGGGCCGGGCTCATCCCGCTGGCGAAGTACGCGTCGAGCGTGCGCACCAGTTCCGTGCCGCGGCGGGCGTCGTAGTCGACGACCGGGCCGATGGTCCGGCGGACGAAGCCCGCCACGTCCTTCGACCCGGCCAGCAGCAGGCCGACGAACCCGAAGTCCTCCGCCGCCGCGCCCTCCCCCGCGCGCCCCAGCGCCCGCAGGACCTCCGCGCAGCGCAGCGCCTCCGCGTACGCCCGGGCGACCGCGCCGGGGTGGGCGGCGGGTGCCTGGACCGCCGCCGAGGCGCCGACGGTCACGTCCGCCCGTACCGCCGTGCCCAGTTGCTTCGCCGCCTGGGCCGCCGTGCCGGAGGGGGTGTCGCCGGAGCCCAGCGGCAGCAGCAGGACGGCGCCGCCGTCCCGTGCCGCGGCCAGGCCCCGGCGGGTGGCGGCGAGATGGCCGGCGGCTGCGAGGAGGCGCTGACGGCCGGCGGACCCGGTGAGGTCGGAGCCCGCCGCCAGCACCACGTGGGTGGCGTCCAGGTCCGCGTCGAGCCGGGCGGCCCTTTCGCGCAGCAGACGGGGCGCGCGTCCGGGGGCGTCCAGCAGGTCGTCCAGCAGCTCGCCCCGCACCCGCTGCTCCGCCTCCCCGGCCGAGCGGCGGGCGAGCAGCAGCAGGGACGTCACCATGCCGGCGCGTTCCAGGGTGCGCTGGTCGACCGGGCCGAGGCTGGGGTGGCCGTGCAGGATGAGGGCGCCGAGCTGTTCGCCGCCCGCCGCGACGGGCGTGATCCAGTCGTCGCCGCGGCGGGTCGCGTGCCCGTGGACGGCCAGGGAGCGGTCCTCGGTGAACTCCACCTTGCCGCCGAGCACCTCCGTGAGGGCGTCGGCCACGTCGGTGACGCCGCCGCCGTGCAGCACCAGCTCCGTGAGGCGGTCGTGCACCTCGCCGGCCCGCTCGATCGTCTCCTTCGCCCGCTCCAGCTCCGCGACGGCCGCGCGCGTCTCCTCGATGAGGTTGGCGGTGTCGATGGCGGCGGCCGCGTGGGCGGCGAGGGAGGCGAGCAGGGCGATCTGCTCGCGTTCGAAGACGCGCGGCCGGCGGTCCGCGGCGAACAGCACGCCGATGACCTCGCTGCCCAGGGACAGCGGTACGCCGACGATGGCGGACAGCCCCTCGTCGCCGACCGCCGAGTCGATGGTGCCGGTGTGCATGAAGCGCGCGTCGGTGAAGTAGTTCTCCGTGACGTACGGGCGGGCCGTCTGGGCCACGAGCCCGCCCAGCCCCTCGCCGAGGCCCAGACGCAGCTCCTGGAAGGCGGCGGACACCGAGCCCTCCGTGACGCGCATGTACGTGTCGCCCGCCGCGGGGTCGTTCAGGCTCAGATACGCCACGTCCGTGCCGAGCAGGGCGCGGGCGCGGTGCACGATGGCCCGCAGGACGCCGTCGAGGTCGCGCAGCCCGGCCAGGTCGTGCGCCGTCTCGATCAGCGCGGACAGCTCGGCCTCCCGGCGCCGGCGGCCCTCCAGCTCCGCCCGTACGGCGAGGGCCTGCTCCCTGCCGCGCTCCAGGGCCTCGATCGTCGCCGGCGCGGCCCCCTCCGCGCGGGCGCGCAGCACCGGCTGCTCGTACTCGCCGACGGCGGCGCCGCGGGCGAGGAGCTCGAGGAACGGCGTCTCCGTCTCGGGTTGCTGATCGCGCATGTGCACAGGACTACCCCGGGCCGGCGGTCCGGCGCCAGTCAGTGGGCTGTCCAGCCTCCGTCCATGACCAGGGAGGTGCCGGTGACGAAGGACGCCTGCGGGCCGCAGAGGTAGGCGACGGCGGCGGCGACCTCGTCGGGTTCGATGAGCCGCTTGACGGCGGAGTCGGCGAGCATCACCTCGGCGACGACGCGGTCGGCGGGGATGCCGTGCGCGGCGGCCTGACCCTCGATCTGCTTCTCGACCAGGGGCGTGCGGACGTAGCCGGGGCACACGCAGTTGGACGTCACGCCGTGCGAGGCGCCCTCCAGGGCGGTGACCTTCGACAGCCCCTCCAGGCCGTGCTTGGCGGCGACGTAGGCCGACTTGTAGGCGGAGGCGCGCAGGCCGTGCACGGAGGAGATGTTGACGATACGGCCCCACCCCTGCGCGTACATGTGGGGCAGCGCGCCGCGGATCAGGCGGAAGGGGGCCTCGAGCATGACGGTGAGGACCTTGGCGAACACCTCCGGGGGAAAGTCCTCGATGGGGCCGACGCGCTGCAGTCCGGCGTTGTTGACCAGTACGTCGGTGCCGGCGGCGAGCGCTTCGGCGGCGTCCAGGTCGGTGAGGTCCAGCTGCCGGGTCTCGACGGCGCCGGGCAGCCCGGCCGCGGCGGTCTCCAGGTCCCCGAGGCCGGCCGCGTCCAGGTCCACGGCGCGGACCTCGGCGCCCGCCGCGGCCAGCCGCAGCGCACAGGCGCGGCCGATGCCGCCGGCGGCGCCGGTGACGAGGGCGGTGCGGCCGATAAGACCGTCGAGGCCGGCGGGGGCGGGAGCGGGCTGGGCGGCGGGGCCGGGGCGTGACAGCATGACGGCAGGCTAGGCAGCGCGCCCCGGACGACCGATGTGGCGCCGCCACACATTCCGCCGCGGCGCTCTGGAGTGTCGCCCCATGCCTCTCAGGCCTCCTCCGGCGCGCCGCCCCCCGCGAACCAGGCGGGGCCGCCCCCGAGGGCGTGCTTCACCCACCGCTCGGAGGACGCGCCCAGCGGCGGCAGGGCGTCGGGCGCGAACCACGCCACGTCCAGCGACTCGTCGTCGTTCACCCGCGCCTCGCCACCGACGTAGCGGGCGCGGAAGACGGTCACGATGTACTGGCTGCGGTCGCCGTTGTCGTACGTGAACACCGGACCGGTCTCCACGGCCACCACCCGCTCGACGGCGCAGCGCACGGCCGTCTCCTCGTAGACCTCGCGTACGGCGGCGTCCGCCGGCTGCTCCCCCGGCTCGGGGATGCCGGCCACCACCGCCCAGGCGCCGGTGTCCGCGCGCCGGCCGAGGAGCACCCGGCCCGCGTCGTCGACGACGACGGCCGCGGAACCGGGCAGCAGGAGCAGCTGGGTACCCGCGCCGGCGCGGATCGCGCGGATGAAGGCCGGGATCGGCATCGGTCAGATCTCCCCGGCGGGCTCGAACCAGGCCGGGCCGTCCGCCTGGGCGTGCTTGATCCGGGTGAGGCCGAAGTCGTCCAGCGGCGGCAGCTCGTCGAGGGGGAACCAGGCAACGTCCAGGGACTCGTCGTCGTTCACCCGCGCCTCGCCGCCCACGTAGCGGCAGCGGAAGGTGATGTCCATGAACTGGCACTGATCGCCGTTGGGGTACTCGACCGGCGGCAGGCCCTGGACCAGCACCACCCGCTCCGGCACGGCCCGTACGCCGGTCTCCTCCAGCACCTCGCGCGCGGCCGTCACGGCGGGCTGCTCGCCGGGCTCCGCGATGCCGCCGATCACGGACCAACGGCCCGTGTCGGCCCGGCGGTTGAGCAGGACGCGGTCGTCGTCGATGACGATGGCCGTGATACCGGGCAGGAAGAGCAGCTGCTGGCCGGCGCTGACGCGCAGCTCGCGGATGAAGTCGGGAGTAGCCATACCCCCCACCTTACGCAAGCAGCGATCTTCGGCCAGGCCCGAGATCCCTGGCCGGAATCTGCATTTTCTTGGCATGCCTTGATCAGTAGCGTGGCGCCCCTTGATCAACTCCCGTACAGCGGGCCGACATTCGAGGTGTTCCATGACCTGGCACAGACCGACCCTGATGGGCCGAGCCCTCACCGCGTTCGCCCTCCTGGGCGCATGCATAGCCGGCGGCGCGAGCAGCGCCCAGGCCGGGGCCACCGTGTGTCCCGAGACGGAGGGCGACCTCGCCGTCACCTCCCTCTCCACCACCCTCAACGTCCTCAGCTGCGATCTGGTCGGCCGCGTCGTCACGTACGACGGCACCGGCGTGGCGATCCCCGAGGCCGCGACCGCGGTGAGCGTCGACGCCGTCGACGCCTCCGGCGAGACGCACGGCTTCACCGTCGAGGTCGCCACGGACGGCAAGCTCAGCTACACCCTCGAGGGGGCCGCCGCCGACGCCTCGACGGCCGGCGCCGACCGCACGGACTCGCTGGCCAACCCGACGGTCACCGCGCCCGACCAGTCCACCGAGTCGAACAGCACCGACGCCGACGCCCCCGACGCCTCCGGCACCGAGGTGGCGGACGCCGACGCGGCCACGGCGCTGGGCGCCTGCAGCGACGGCGCGTACACCACGGCGGACCGCAAGGAGTACGGCTCCTACGAGTGGTACGTCGGCGACGGCGGTATGCCGGGCGCCCTCTCCCAGGACAACGCCAAGTGGGCGTTCTGGGACGCCATCGACAACATCACGGGCAGCTACAACAACTGCGGCTACGGCGACGAGGTGGGCGCGGCCCACAACTACCGCGGCCCGACCTCGTACGAGGCGGACATCAACTCCAGCTCGCAGTGCACCGACCGGGACGGCCTCAGCACCTGGGACGCGGGCAACCTGGCCGGCAACCACGTCGCCGTGACCTGCTCGTGGACCTGGCCGATGCTCGGCGTGAAGAACGACCTGCGCGAGGCGGACGTCCGCTACAACACCACGGACTTCGACTTCACCAACAGCCCGACCAGCAGCTGCTACAACAAGTACGACATCCGCTCCGTCGGCACCCACGAGGCCGGTCACGTCTTCGGCATGGGCCACGTCGGCTCCGGTCATGACAACCTCACGATGTACACGAACTCGTTCCTGTGCACCACCAAGGCCCGGACCCTCGGCAAGGGCGACGTCCTCGGTCTGCGCAGCATCTACTAGGGGGCATCATGCGCTCGACCGGCCGTTGGACCGCCGCGCTGCTCACGGCAGCCGTGGCGGCGGCCCTGACCTCGTGCGGGGGCGGCAGCAGCGCCGACGAGGGTGACAGCTCGGCGAGCTGCGTCGTCCGGTTCGTCTACGAGGGCCGCACGTACTCGGACGTGGCCGACGTGGAGTTCACCGCCGGTGCGAAGCTCGGCACCGCGACGGCGCCGCCGTGCGACGACACCGGCCAGGAGGACGAGGGCGGGCAGGAGCGCAGGACCGCCTACCGGGTCGAGGGCCTGTCGCCCGAGGTCGCCATCGCGGTCGGCGACACACCGCAGGAGGCGGTGTTCCTGGCGAACGTCCCGGAGGGCGGCGAGCTGCCGCCCGAGGTGCGCGAGCTGGTCAAGGGGTCCTGAGGGCTGACCGACGGATCCCGAGAGCAGACCGACGGATCCCGAAAGTGCTCGGGCGGGCCGTGGCGACACGGTCCGCCCGGGTGTCTCAGGCCTCCGCGGTGGGCTTCGGCGCCACCGGCAGACGGTCGCGGATGGCGCGTACGGCGTCCTCGGCGTGGTCCACGGTCACCGTGAAGACGTGGTCGCCCTCAAGCCTCAGCCGGAAGCCCTCGCCGCGGCGCACCACGACGCAGGTGCCCTTCTCCGGGCGCCAGCGGTAGCCCCAGCCGCCCCAGTGCCGGGGGGTGATCCTGGGCACGAACTCGGCGCCCACCACCTGGTCCAGCGGGATCCTGCGGCGCGGCACGCCCAGGTGGCCGCAGCGCACCTCCAGGGCCTGGTCGTCGACCTTCACCGCGACGTGGACGAAGGCCAGGGTGCCGAAGAGCACCAGCAGACCGGCCCCGATGCAGCCGACGATCGACATGACCAGCGGGGCCAGGCCCCCGGTGAAGGGGGACTCGACGGCCAGCTCGATGCCCAGCGCCATGCACGCGGCGCCGATGGCCGCCAGGAGCCACTGGACACGGTTCGTCGCCCTGCCGGTCCAGACCTCGAAACGGGCGGAACCGGTGGGGGTGTCGCCGGGGGGATGCGCCCTCATGCCTGAAGACTACGCGCCTTGTGTCAGCGTGGCAGGCACGCTGCGGAGAGCAACCTTCCTTCGGGGTAGGCGAGGGCGTGCGCCTGCAGGTCGGACAGGCGTCCGCTGTGGATGACGGTCAGCCGGCCGGTCTGCGGGGCGTCCGGTGCGGGGCCGCTGCCGATACGCCGCAGGGCCTGCGCCGCGACGGCGCCCGCGGAGCCGTGGAAGGCGAGCGGGGCGGAGTCCGGCGCCTGGACCGCGGCGCGGATCCGGTCGGCGACCAGCTCGTAGTGCGTGCAGCCGAGGACCAGGGAGCTCACCTGGCGGGGTGTACGGGCGGCCGCGGCGGCGACCGCGAGAGCGATGGCCGCCTCGTCGGCGTACTCAACCGCCTCCGCCAGGCCCGGGCAGGGCACCTCCACGACCTCGGCGCCGGTGCCGAACTCGGCGATCAGGCCGCGCTGGTAGGCGCTGCCGGTGGTGGCGGGGGTGGCCCAGACGGCGACGGGCCCGCCGCCGGCCGCGGCGGGCTTGATGGCCGGGACCGTGCCGATCACCGGGATGCCCGGCTCCAGCTCCGCGCGCAGGGCGTCCAGGGCGTGCACGGAGGCGGTGTTGCAGGCGACGATCAGGGCGTCGGGGGCGTGCTCGGCAGCAGCGCGGGCGCAGGCGAGGGCGTGCGCGCTGAGGTCCTCGGGTGTGCGCGGTCCCCAGGGCATCCCGTCGGGATCACCCGAAAGGATGAGGTGCGCGTCGGGGCGGAGGCGGCGTACGGCGGCGGCCGCCGCCAGCAGACCGATCCCGGAGTCCACCAGGGCGATCGTGGGCACGGGCCGCTCCTCGTGATGGTTGAACACGTCAGTCACTTTAGATGATCGCGGCGCGCCGTCCCGGAACCTGCGGCACACTGCGGCGGTGACCACGACCGACTGGCTGACCTGGACCGCCTGCGCCTCCCTGGCCGCCTGGCTGTGGCTGCTGCTGGGGCAGGGCGGCTTCTGGCGCACCGACGTCCGCCTGCCGCGGCGGACGGAGCCCGCCGACTGGCCGCCGGTGGCGGTCGTGGTCCCGGCCCGGGACGAGGCGGCCGTGCTGCCCGACAGCCTGCCGTCGCTGCTCGCGCAGGACTATCCGGGCGAGGCGCGCGTCTACCTGATCGACGACGGCAGCACGGACGGTACGGGCGGGCTCGCCGCGCGCCTGTCGGCCCGGCACGGCGGGCTGCCGCTGACGGTGTCCTCCCCCGGCGAGCCGGAGCCGGGCTGGACGGGCAAGCTCTGGGCCGTACGCCGCGGCATCGCCCTGGCGCGCGAGCAGACGGACGCCGAGTACCTGCTGCTGACGGACGCCGATATCGCGCACGGACCGCACAGCCTGCGCGAGCTCGTCGGCGCGGCCCGCTCGGGCGGCTACGACCTGGTCTCGCAGATGGCGCGGCTGCGCGTGGTGACCGGCTGGGAGCGGCTGATCGTGCCGGCCTTCGTCTACTTCTTCAGCCAGCTGTACCCCTTCCGCTGGGTGAACCGCCCCGGCAGACGGACCGCCGCGGCGGCCGGCGGCTGCGTGCTGCTGCGCGCCGACGCGGCGGAGCGCTCCCGGATCCCGGAGTCGATCCGGCACGCGGTGATCGACGACGTCTCCCTGGCCCGCGCGGTCAAGCGGGACGGGGGCCGGATCTGGCTGGGGCTGGCGGAGCAGGTGGACAGCGTGCGCCCGTACCCGCGGCTGGCGGAGCTGTGGCGGATGGTGTCCCGCAGCGCGTACGCCCAGCTGCTGCACAGCCCGCTGCTGCTGGCCGGGACGGTCGTCGGCCTGGCGGTGATCTACGTGGCACCGCCGGCGACATTCCTCTACGGCGCGCTGGCCGGCCACGCGGCGCCCCTGCTGGCGGGCGGTCTGGCGTGGGCGCTGATGACCGCCAGCTTCCTGCCGATGCTCCGCTACTACGGCCGCAGCCCCTGGGACGCCCTCGCGCTGCCCTTCACGGCCGTCCTCTATCTGCTGATGACGGTGGACTCCGCCGTCCAGCACTACCGGGGCCGCGGCGCGGCGTGGAAGGGCCGGACGTACGCGTGACCGGCTCCGCCGGGGCCGCGCGACGGACAACCCCGGGGGCCGCCCCCGGACCCTGTCGCGGGATGTCCAGGCCAGGATCCACGGCTCACCTGCTTGTCCGGCTGGGGGTCCGGGGGTCATCCCCCGGAAAGAGCAGTAAGGCGGCGCTCACCGGAGAGCTGGAGCGGCGGGCGCCCGCGACCGCGTACGTGTCGCTGATCGCGGACGGGCCCGCCCGCTTCCTCTACGAGAAGTTCGGCTTCGCGGACACCGCCGGGCACGGCTCGATCGGGATGTACCGCATGATGGGCGCGCGCTGAGCGCGCCCCGCGGTCACTTCCGGCCCGGTGTCCAGTTCAGGCCCCAGCCGTACGCCGCGTCCACCGTGCGCTGCGGGCTGCTGCCGCGCGGGACGACCAGGTAGCGGGACTCGCGCTGGACGACCAGGTCGCCGCCCACGTTGGTGATCAGGGCGAGGGCGCAGACCGTGGACTGCACGGTGCACTCGTCGAGCGAGAAGTCGATGGGCGCGCCCTGCTGCGGCGTCAGCGTGACGGTGGCGTGCAGATTGGAGAAGCTGCGGGCGCCCTCGTAGATCGTGACGAAGATCAGGATGCGCCGGAACCACTGCTTCTGGTCGAGGTTGATGGTCAGGTTCTCGCCGCTCTCCACCGCGCCGGTGCGGTCGTCGCCGTCCAGATGGATGAACGGCGGCTGCTGCACCGAGCCGAAGGCGTTGCCGAGGGCCTGGATGACGCCCTTGCTGCCCTCCGCCAGCTCGAACAGGGCGCACAGGTCGAGGTCGAGGTCGTTGTGCATGGCGACGGCGCGGCCGCGTTTGGCGCCCCACCCCTTGAACTGCTTGTGCACCTCCCAGTTGAGGTTGACCCGCATCACACCGCCGGTGCCGCCCTGCTTGCTCAGCGAGACGGACGGCGCCGCCTTGGTGAGCGTGACGCGGGTGGGCCCGGACGGCTGCACGGGAGGCGGCGTGGGCTGCGGGGGCAGCGACGAGGCCGGCACGTAGGTCGGCGGCATGGGCATGGGAGCCGGCGGCGGGGTGGGCGTCGGAGCCGGCGGCGGCGTGTGCGTCGGGTGGACGACCGTGGGCGTCGGCACGGGCGCCGGTGCCGGCATGCGCTGCGGCGCCGGTGCGGGCGCGGCCTGCGGCTCGTCGACGGAGATGCCGAAGTCCGTGGCCAGTCCGGCGAGGCCGCTGCCGTACCCCTGGCCGACCGCCCGGAACTTCCACGAGCCCTGCCGCCGGTACAGCTCCCCGAGGATGAACGCGGTCTCCACCCCGGCGTCGAGCACCTCGTAGCGCATCAGCTCCGCGCCGCCGGACGCGTCGACCACCCGGATGTACAGCCCGGGCACCTGGCCGAAGCTGCCGCCGTCCGCCGAGGCGCACAGGATGACGCGCTCGACGGCGCCCTCGACGCGGGGCAGGTCGACGAAGAGGGTGTCGGTGGTCTGCGCGCCGCCGGGGCGCTTGCCCTCGTGGCGGACGGCGCCGGAGGCGTGCGACGGCTGGTTGTAGAAGACGAAGTCCGCGTCGGAGCGGACCCGCCCGTCGCTCAGCAGCAGAGCGGACGCGTCGACGTCCGGCACCCCGGGTCCCGCACCCCAGCCGAGTTCCACCCGTACGCCCGGTACGGCGACCGGTGCGTTCTCACCCTTGCGCATGGACATCCGCACGCCCCCCATCGAAAGCCGAAAACCCCTACGGCACACCGTATTCCCCGGCGCGCCGCCGGGTGCCCGGATCGGCTCGTTTACACGATCTCAACATGCCCGTGGGTCCGTTTTCCGCGCGTTCATTCCAATTGATGACAGGGGGTCACTCCGAACACGCAAAACAACCCTCTTATCGGTCTCCCCAACGAGCACATCGTGGGCTTAACTTATGGTCCATGACCTCCCCCCGCAGCTATGGCGGCGGCTACTACGCGCCATCCTTCCCGGACACCCCGATCTACGACTCCCTGGTCGCGGAGCGGGGCACCCCTCAGATCGCCCCGATCCGGGTTCCCTCGTACGACTCCGGCAGCTCGCTGCCGGCGCTCCCGGCCCCGCGCCCCGCGCTTCCGGCCGCCCCGGCCCAGCACCAGCCGGCGTACCAGCAGCCCTCCTACCAGCAGCAGCACACGCCGCCCCGGGGCTACCCCGCCGCCCCGCAGCCGGCCGCGCCGCAGCCGTTCATCCCGCAGCAGCAGACGCAGCCCGCGCGCTACGCCCCGCAGCAGCAGGCGCGACCCGCGCTGGGTCCGGCCACCGGACCGAGCACGGTCAGCACGGGCTACGAGGCGATGCGCCCGGTGCAGCCGCGCCCCGCGCCCGCCCCGCAGCAGGCGCAGACGTACAACGACCCGTACGGCCGCCCCTACCAGCAGCAGCCCTACAACGGGCGCGGCTACTGAAGCCTGCCGACTCGCCCCCGCCGCAGGCGATACGGTGGACCACCGACCGCCGGACGCTACGCAGTGGGGGTTAGAGCGCGACCATGGCACAGGGCTCCGTATCCGTGACGCACACCGGGAATTCGCGGTGGCGCCGCCGCACCGGGGAGTACGGAACTCTCGCCGAGGCGCTCCAGGCGGCGGGGGACGGCGACGTCCTCGCCATCGCGCCCGGGACGTACCGGGAGAACCTCGTGGTGCAGCGCCAGGTCACGCTGCGCGGCCCGCAGTCGGCACTCGGCTCGGTGCGCATCGCCCCGGCCGACGGCGTGGCCCTGACGGTGCGGGGGGACGCCGTCATCGAGGGGCTGCAGCTGGAGGGCCAGGATCCGTCCGCGCCCGCGCTGCTGGTCGAGGAGGGCTCGCCCGAGCTGTCGGACCTGCGGGTGGTGACCCGCTCCGCGGCGGGGATCGAGGTCCGCTCCGGTGCCCGGCCGGTGCTGCGCCGCTGCACGGTGGACAACCCGGGGGGTACGGGGCTGAGTTTCAGCGGCGGGTCGGGGGGCCTGGCCGAGGAGTGCGAGGTGCTGGCCGCGGGCCAGACGGGCATCGCGGTACGGGGCGGCGCGCACCCGCGGCTCGAGCGCTGCCGCGTGCACCATGCCACCGGTGCGGGCCTGGCCATCACCGGGGAGGGCAGCGCCGCGGAGGCCGTCGGCTGCGAGCTGTACGAGATCAAGGGCACCGGCGTGCAGGTGACGTCGCGCGCCGTGGGGACGCTCACCGACTGCACGGTGCACCGCACTTCGGCGGACGGCGTCACCCTGGACACCGACGCCGTGCTCACCCTCGACGGCTGCGAGATCCACGACATCCCCGAGAACGCCGTCGACCTGCGCTCCCGTTCGACGCTCACCCTCACCCGCAGCAAGGTCCGCCGCTTCGGCCGCAACGGCCTGTCGGTATGGGATCCGGGCACCCAGGTCATCGCCGAGCAGAGCGAACTCCACGACGCCACCGGCGACTACCCGGCGGTGTGGATCAGCGACGGCGCCCAGGCCAAGCTGGACGCCTGCCGGCTGCACGACGTACCGGACGCCCTGTTCGTCCTCGACCGGGGCTCCCGCGCGGAGGTGACGGGCAGCGACATCGGCCAGGTCCGCAACACCGCCGTCTCGGTGAGCGACGGCGGCAGCGTCGAACTGGCCGACTGCCGGATCCGGGACGCGGCGACGGGCGCGTGGTTCCGCGACCACGGCAGCGGCGGGCGGCTCGACGACTGCACGATCGACTCGGTGGCCACCGGCGTCATCGTCACCAAGGGCGCCGACCCCATGGTGACGGGGTGCACGATCACCTCGCCGGCGGAGGCCGGGGTGTACGTCTCAGCCGAGGGACGCGGCACGTTCCAGGGCTGCCGGGTGACGGGCAGCGCGGGCTACGGCTTCCACATCATCGACGGCTGCCGCAGCACGCTCACCCGGTGCCGTACGGAGCGCTGCGCGCGCGGCGGTTACGAGTTCGACGGGGACGGGGCGGTGGCCTCGGAGTGCACCAGCGACGAGAGCGCGGAGGCCGCGTCGAAGACCCCGCTGGTCCGCGCGCCCGCGGTGCAGACCCAGCAACCCCTCGCCACTCCCCCGCCCGCCGCGGTCGCCGTGGCCGAGGTGCCGAGCGCACGCCCCTCGCAGGACGTGCTGGGCGAACTCGACACGCTGGTGGGGCTGGAGAGCGTCAAACGGGAGGTGCGCTCCCTCACCGACATGATCCGCGTGGGCCGGCAGCGCGAGAAGGCCGGGCTCAAGGCGGCGTCGGTGCGCCGCCATCTGGTCTTCACCGGCTCACCCGGCACGGGCAAGACGACGGTGGCACGGCTGTACGGCGAGATCCTCGCCGCCCTCGGCGTACTGGAGCGCGGGCATCTCGTCGAGGTGTCCCGGGTGGACCTGGTCGGCGAGCACATCGGCTCCACCGCGATCCGCACCCAGGAGGCCTTCGAGCGGGCGCGCGGCGGGGTGCTGTTCATCGACGAGGCGTACGCGCTGGCGCCCGAGGACGGCGGCCGGGACTTCGGCCGGGAGGCCATCGACACGCTGGTGAAGCTGATGGAGGACCACCGCGACGCGGTGGTGGTCATCGTCGCCGGCTACACCGCGGAGATGGAGCGGTTCCTGTCCACCAACCCGGGTGTGGCGTCCCGTTTCTCACGCACCATCACCTTCTGCGACTACGCGCCGGAGGAGTTGCTGCGGATCGTGGAGCAGCAGGCCGGCGAGCACCAGTACACCCTCGCCGACGGCACCGGTGAGGCGCTGCTGAAGCACTTCACCGTGCTGCCGAAGGGAGCGGCGTTCGGCAACGGGCGTACCGCCCGGCAGACGTTCGAGGCGATGGTCGAGCGGCATGCCGGGCGGGTGGCGCAGCTGGCGGAGCCCAGTACGGACGAACTCACCCTGCTGTTCCCGGAGGACCTGCCGGCCCTTCCGTGACGACGGGTCGGACCGGTCCCCCGGTGCCGTCCCGGCCGCGCGGCGCCGGGACGGCGGCCAGCCGGTCGAGGAGCGCCCGGCGCGCCGCGTCGAAGGCGGGGTCCGCCTGGTAGTCGGAGTGGCCGAGGATCGGCGAGGGCAGCGGACGGCGCGCGGTACGGCCGTAGCACAGCGGGTCCTTCAGCGGCCCGCGGTCGACCTCCGAGCCCGCGCCTTCCGGCAGCCCGACCGGGCCGCCGATCGGGTCGGTCTGCCGCCACAGATTGGTCCAGGCGTCCAGCTCGCGGTGCAGGTCCGCCAGCCGCCCGGTGCCGAAGTAGCCGGGGAACCAGCGCCCGTACAGGCGGTGCAGCGGCGAGCCGTATGTGAGCAGCGCGACCCGGCCGCGGTCCTCGGGGGCGAGCTGCCAGACGGCCGCCGCGGCGAGCACGCTGCCCTGCGAGTGGCCGGAGAGCACGAGCTGCCCGTCTTGGTGGGCGGCGGTCCACTTGCTGATCCGCCAGGTGAGGTCCGGCACCGCCCGTTCGGCGTAGCACGGCGGAGCGAACGGGTGGGCGGCGCGCGGCCAGAAGGTGCCGACGTCCCACAGGATGCCGATGCTGCGCCGGGCGGCGGGGTCCTTGTACGCGCGCCGCCCCATGGTGAGCAGCAGCACGAAGAACGCGCCCATCAGCCACGAGCCGAGCGCCTGCCCCGTCTGCGCGAGCCCGGGGACGGGCTCGGGCGCGCCGCGCGCCGCGACGCCCGGGACCTCGCCGGTGGCCCAGGCCCCGGCGATGGCGCCGCCGCCGAGCAGGAGCACGATCAGCGCGGCGGTACCGAGGACGACGGGGCCGAAGTCGGTCAGCTGGGCGCGGGAGACGGCAGCCGCGATGCTGTGCGTGCGGGGCTTGTTGGGCTGCTCGAGCGGGCTCGGCTCCTCGTCGGCGTACAGGCCCGGCACCTCCTCGACGATGCGCCGGCGCAGTCGCCAGGACTTGGCGGCTGCCAGCGCGCCGAGGCCGGCGACGGTCAGCAGCACCAGCGGTATCACCGTGGCCTGCCAGCTCAGCTCCACCGGCGGACCGGCGAGCGCGCCGCCCTCGCCGGGAGTGGCGCCGCGGTCCAGCCAGTCCGCCAGCCGCTGCGTCAGACCACCGGAGAACACCCCCGCCAGCGCACAGGCCAGCAGGGCCACCACGGGGCCGGCCAGCCCCTTCAGCACGGGCGGCTCCTCGTCGGGCGAGGCGGACCGCTGCAGACGCCACGCGGCGACGGCCAGCCCGGCGATCAGCACGCCCTGCAGGACCGCGAGCCCGCCGAAGAAATGCGTGCCGGTCAGCCGGCCGTCCGACGTCCACTCCGGGCGTGACCAGCCGGAGTGCACGGCGGTCAGCAGCAGGACGGCGACGGCGGCACCGGGCAGCGCGCGCACCGCCCACCGGTCGTCCGTGTCGTCGAGCTCCGCCTCGCACCGTCCCCGGCGGCCCACCACCCACACGACGGCCGCCCACCCGGCGGCCAGCAGCCCGGCCAGCGCCCAGCCCGTCGCCCGCAGTGCGCCGCCGTCGTCCTCCTCGGCGGTCACCGCCCACAGCGCGCACGCCACCGTCAGCAGCCCCGCCGCGGTGTGCGCGGCGCGCAGCCGGGCCACCAGCCGGCGGCCGTACCAGAAGCCCGGCAGCGACAGCACGGGCGGCTCGTCGCCATCCCGCCGCGGTACGCCCGCACCCGGCGGCGGGGACGCCGACTCGTACGCGCTCCAGGTGCGGTGCGACAGCCACCACAGCAGGCCGGTGAGCAGTGCGGGCACCGCGGCGCCGAGCAGCAGCCGGCGGCCGGGCTGGGCCCACCAGCCGTCGCCGGCCATGAACCCGAGCCAGGACTTGTTCGCCGCGCAGTGGGCGCTGCCCGCGCACTGCCAGGCGATCAGGTCCATCGTCACCTCGGCCGCGGCGGCCACCAGCAGCACGGTCAGGGTCAGCGCCAGCAGCCGGACCAGTACGTCGTACACGTGCTGCCCGCGATGGCGGGCGCTCGCCGCCGGGCGGGCCCAGTGGGCGAGGTTGGCCACCATGAACGGCAGCAGGATCAGCCACAGGGCGCGGGCGCCGTTCCCGGAGGTCAGATTGGACCAGCAGTACGCCTCCGGCACCGGCGCGGTGCGGCCCGCTGCGCTCTCGGCGTCCACGTCGTCGCGCCGCCGGTAGATGCCCGCGGTGCTGTCGCCGGTGACCAGCACCGTGCGCGGATCGCCGAGCATCCGCTCCGGTGTCGTACCCCCGACGCCGTGCACCAGGAGTTCCAGTGCGGGTCCCGGGCGCCGTGCCTCGCCGCGCCCGGACGTGGTGCGCTGTTCCAGTCTCATCGCCGCCCCCGTGGTCTCTCGCCGCACCAGGATTCCGCCTGCCCGCGGTCCGTACGCCGGCACTCGCGAGCCGAGGCGAAATCGTGACAGTCGCCGGTGCCCCGCGCCGTGCGGCCCGCCCGGGTGTCGCACCTGCGTGGGAAGATGTCCCCGCACAGTTGACGCGGCCGAGGAAGGGATACGCACGGGTGAGCGACAACCAGAACCTGCTGGCCGAACAGCGCCGGGCCATGATCCTCGACGAGGTGCGGCGCCGCGGCGGCGTCCGGGTCAACGAGCTCACCCGCAAGCTCAAGGTCTCCGACATGACCGTCCGCCGGGATCTGGACTCGCTCGCCCGGCAGGGCATGATCGAGAAGGTCCACGGCGGCGCGGTGCCGGTGGTGGAGCCCAGCACCCACGAGCCGGGGTTCGAGGCCAAGTCGGGGATGGAGACGTCCGCCAAGGAGGAGATCGCCCGCGCGGCGGCCCGGCTGGTGCCGCCCGGCAGCGCGATCGCCCTGTCCGGCGGTACGACGACGTTCGCGCTGGCCCGCCGGCTCCTGGAGGTGCCGGGGCTGACCGTGGTCACCAACTCGGTGCGCGTCGCGGACGTCTGGTACGGGTCGGCGCCGGACAGCGACAGCACGGTGGTGCTCACCGGCGGTGTGCGCACGCCGTCGGACTCGCTGGTCGGGCCGGTGGCGGACCAGGCGATCCGCACCCTGCACTTCGATCTGCTGTTCATCGGCGTGCACGGGATATCCGCACAGGCGGGACTGTCCACGCCGAACCTGGCGGAGGCGGAGACCAACCGCCATCTGGTACGGGCCGCGCGTCAGGTCGTGGTGGTGGCCGACCACACCAAGTGGGGGACGGTCGGGCTGAGTTCGTTCGCGCCGCTCGACGCGGTGGACGTGCTGGTCACGGACGCGGGGCTGGACCCCGAGGACCGTGCGGAGATCGCGGAGCTGCTGCCGCGGCTGGTGGTGGCCGGGGAGTCGGACACGGACGACTGACCGGCCGGTCGACAAAGGGGGAACACACAGCGATGGCACACCTGTTGCGTCCGGTGCCGCTCGGCTTCGCCGACGACGCGCCGCTGCGGCTCGTCTTCACCGGTGAACTGGCCGCTCCGGCCGACGCGGTGCAGCGGGCCCTGGCCCGGGACACCGAGGGCTGGGCCGACTGGTTCGCCGCGGTGCGCTCCGCGCGCGCCTTCGAGGGCGGCCGGGCGATATCCCTGCGGGGGGGCATCCGGTTCACCGAGACGGTGCTCGCGGACGAGGAGGCCCGCCGCTACGCCTACCGGGTCGACGAGACCAACGCGCCGGGCCTGTCCGCTCTGCTGGAGGACTGGCACACCCGCCCGGCCCCCGCCGGCGGCACCCAGGTGGAATGGGTGTGGGCCGCCGACGGACCGGCCCCGGTCCGCCGGCTGCTGCGCCTCGCGCGGCCGGGCATCGCGCGGGCGTTCAGCGGCGCCATGCGCGCCCTGGACCGGCGGCTGGCGCAGCGGGCGCCGGGCGGCTGACCCAGCAGGTGCAGTCGCCTCAGGAACGCGACTCGTCGCAGTCCGGCCACCGGCCGGTGGTCAGGAAGGCGTCGATGGCGTCGGCGTACGGGGCGATGTCCAGGCCCTGTTCGGCCAGCCAGGCGTCCGAGTAGTACTTGTCGAGGTAGCGGTCGCCCGGATCGCAGATCAGGGTGACCACGCTGCCCGTACGGCCCGCGTCGACCATCTCGGCCACGATCTTCAGGGCGCTCCACAGCCCCGTGCCCGTAGAGCCGCCGGCCTTGCGCCCGATGGCCCGCTCCAGCGCGCGCACGGCGGCCACGCTGGCGGCGTCCGGCACCTTCATCATCCGGTCGATGGCCATCGGCACGAAGCTGGGCTCCATCCGCGGCCGGCCGATGCCCTCGATACGTGAACCGGAGTCGCAGGACGTCTCCGCGGAGCCGGTCACCCAGCCGTCGAAGAAGCAGGAGTTCTCCGGGTCGGGCACGCAGACGCGGGTGTCGTACTGGCTGTAGTGGATGTAGCGGGCGATGGTCGCCGAGGTGCCGCCGGTGCCGGCGGTGGCCACGATCCAGGCGGGCTCGGGGTAGCGCTCCATGCGCAGCTGCTCGAAGATCGACTCGGCGATGTTGTTGTTCCCGCGCCAGTCCGTGGCCCGCTCGGCGTAGGTGAACTGGTCCATGTAGTGGCCGCCGGTCTCCGCGGCCAGACGGGCGGACACGTCGTACACCGTCCGCGGGTCGTCCACCAGATGGCACTGCCCGCCATGGAACTCGATCAGCCGGGTCTTCTCGCGGCTCGTCGTGCGCGGCATCACCGCGATGAAGGGCACGCCGATCAGCTTGGCGAAGTACGCCTCCGACACGGCGGTGGATCCGCTGGACGCCTCGATGACCGGTTTGCCCGGCCGGATCCAGCCGTTGCACAGGCCGTAGAGGAACAGCGAGCGGGCGAGCCGGTGCTTGAGGCTGCCGGTGGGGTGGGTCGACTCGTCCTTCAGGTACAGGTCGATGCCCCAGGACTCGGGCAGCGGGAAGCGCAGCAGATGGGTGTCGGCGGAGCGGTTGGCGTCCGCCTGCACCTTGCGGACCGACTCTTTGAGCCAGGCGCGGTACTCGGGATCGCTGCGGTCCACGTCGATGGTGGGGACGGGGTATGCCGCGCCGGGGCTCGTGACCCGTCCGTCGCCGGTGTCCATGTGCTGCACGCCGCTCACGCGCTGCTCCTTCTGCCGTGCCGTACGCCCCGGTCGGGGGCGGTCCTGATCATAAGGGGGCACTGGTGCCGGGGCACGATGCTGGGCAGACTCCCAGGGAAGAGGGTGCGGGGACGGGGTGCGAGGGAGGGTCACGTGGCGGAGACCGAGTTCGCCGCCCGCGGGGTACGGATAGGCCGGTGGCTGCGTTCGATGACGCGGGCCGGGCAGGTGCGTATCCGCGGCGGCAGGCTGGAGCTCCTCACCAGCCTCGGCCAGGAGATCGACAGCGCGCCGGTGCAGCACGTGCACGCGAGCAGACCGTGGTTCGTGGGACCGCGCCGCGCGCTGGCGTCGGTGAACGGCACGCACTATCTGCTGACCCTGGGCGGCGCTTCCGCCGCTCCCGGTGACGGCGGGCCGCCCCCTCCCGGGCGGTTCCTGGAGGCGTTGCGCACCGCCCGCAGCAATGCGGCGAAGTCCCGGGAGTGGAGCTGAGCTCCCCCCTCACCGATGGAGCCACGCCGTGGACAGCGACCTTTCCCCGCGCCCCCGGGAGGATCCCGGGTACGAGAGTCCGGACGCGCACTGCACGGTGGAGGTGGAGGCCGTGCCGTCGCGGATCGGCCAGATCCGCAGGATCGTGATCGCCCAGCTGCGCTACTGGCATCTGGACGCCCTGGTGGAACCGGCCGCGCTGGCGGTGACCGAGCTGCTGGCCAACGTCCATCAGCACGCCGGCCCGGACAAGCGCTGCACGATCGAGCTCGAGCAGCGGCCGGGGCGGCTGACGGTGTCGGTACGGGACCGCAGCCAGCGACTGCCGCTGGTGGGGTCTCCCGACCCGCTGGACAGCCACGGGCGGGGGCTGCCGCTGGTGGCGGCGCTCAGCGAGCAGTGGGGGTGCACCCGGCGGGAGGACGGCAAGGCGGTGTGGTTCACGCTCGCGGCCCCGGTCACGGCCGAGGCGCTGCCGCGGGCGGCGCGGACGCGGCGGGGGGCGGCACGGTCGGCGTGAGGACGTACGACAAGGGAGCCCGGGGTTCGGACCCGGGCTCCCTTGTCGTCGTACGACGTGGGCGGAACGCGCGTCACTCCGCCGCGATCGCCCGCAGCACGTCCAGCCGTGCCGCGCGCCGGGCGGGCCGCCAACCGGCCAGCGCGCCGGCCGTGACCCCGACCAGGGCGACGATCGCCAGCTGCACCGGCGGGACGGAGAAGGCGCTGTTGCCCGCGCTGTCCGTGGCCTTGACCATCGCCCAGCCGAGGAACGCGCCGAGCCCCAGCCCGCCGGCCGTGCCGAAGGCGGCGACCAGCAGCGACTCCCAGCGGACCATGGCCCGCAGCTGCGTCCGGGTCTGTCCGACGGCCCGCAGCAGGCCCAGTTCGCGGGTGCGCTCGTGCACCGCGAGGGTGAGCGTGTTGGCGATGCCGAGGAGGGCGATCAGCACGGCGAGGGCCAGCAGGGCGTAGACGAGGGTCAGCATGATGTCGATGCCGGCCGCGGAGCTCTCCGCGTACTCCTCACGCGTCTGCACCTCGGGGTTTCCGTACTGCTGCGCGACCTTCTCCACCGCCGCCTTGCCGGCGGCGAAGTCCACGCCGTCCTTGAACGACACGGCGACGAGGTTGTCCGCGTCGTTCAGCCGGTGCGGCTCCCAGGCCGTGCGGGAGACGACGTAGTCCCCGGCGATGCCCTTCTCGCCGTAGACGGCGCGGACGGTGAAGGTCTGCTTCGTACCGTCGGTGAACGTGAACCGCGCGGTGGAGCCGACCTGCCAGCCCCGCTTGTCCGCCTCGTCCTGCGATACGGCGACGCCGTTCGCGCCCAGGCCGTCGATCCGGCCGTCGACCTCGCCCAGGTCCAGGACCCGGTCGAGCGCGGCGGGGTCGGCGACGGTGAGCGCGCGGCCGCTGCCGTCGACGCGGGCCACGCCCTGGCCCAGGCCCAGCGCCGTGTCGACCTCGGGCAGTGCGGCGACCGCGGGGGCCAGCTGGGGGCTGAGTCCGTTGGGGCCGGCGCCGAAGCCGGACGCCTGGACTGCCACGTCGCCGGCGAAGGCCCGGGACACGGTCTGGTCCATGGTCGTCTTCAGCGAGGAGGCGAAGACCGTGAACAGCGACACCACGGCGACGCCGATCATCAGCGCGGTGGCGGTGGCCGCCGTGCGCTTGGGGCTGCGCAGCGCGTTGCGCTTGGCGAGCCGGCCGTTCATCCGGCGCAGGGGCGCGCCGAGGGTCCGTACGGCCGCGGAGGACGCGACCGGGCCCAGGACGACGAAGCCGGCGAGGGTGGCGACGGCGCCGATCCCGGTGAGCATCGCGGACGGGCCGGACAGCGCGCCCACCACGGTCAGGGCGACACCCGCCAGGCCGACGGCCGAGCCCACCACGGCCCGGGTCCGCGAGGCCGCGGAGGAGTCGACGGCCGTCTCACGCAGCGCGGCCAGCGGCGCGGTACGGCCCGCCTTGACGGCCGGGTGCAGCGCGGAGCCGACGCACACGATCAGGCCGACGACCAGCGGCAGCACCAGCGACATCGATTTGATCACCAGGTCGCCCTCCGGGAACGGGAAGCCCACGGCCGGGAACAGCGCCTGCAGCCCCGCGGCGATCCCGATGCCGCCCGCTAGCCCGGCCAGCGAGGCGATGACGGCGACCGCCACGGCTTCGGTGAGGGTCTGCGCGAGCACCTGCCGCCGGGTGGCGCCCAGGGCGCGCAGCAGCGCGTTCTCACGGGTGCGCTGGGCGACGACGATGGCGAACGTGTTGTGGATGCTGAACGTGGCCACCAGCAGGGCGATGCCCGCGAAGACCAGCAGCATCATGGTGAACATCGACAGGAAGGCGCCGGAGATCTGGTCCTGGTTCTCCTCGGCGATGTCCTGGCCGGTGACGGCCTCCACGCCCTTGGGCAGCAGCGGCTGCAGCGCCTCGACCAGCTCGTCCTGGGAGGTGCCCGGCCCGGCCCGCACCTGGATGGACGCGGCCTGGTCGGGCTTCGGCACCAGGTACGCGGCGGCGTCGGCCCGGGTCAGACCGGTGAAGGTCACCTGTCCCATGCCGTCCTCGCCGCCGAAGGTGGAGATGCCCACGATGGTGATCTTCAGGGGGTCGGGGGTGCGCAGGACCGTCGAGTCGCCGATCCCCAGATCGCCGGCCTTGGCGGCGCCGCGGTTGATCACGGCCTCGCCCGGGGCCTGCGGGACGCGGCCCTCGGCGAGCTGGTAGGAGTTCAGGTCCGGGTCGTCGATCCAGTTGCCGGCGAGGGTGGGCGGGCCCTGCCCGCCGATCGGCTCGCCGTCGCTGTCGAGCAGCTGGCCGCGCCCCTGGATGCTGGGTACGGCGGCCGCAACACCCGGCACGTCGGCGATCCGCTCGGCGAGGTCCGCGTCGACGGGCTGGCGGGTGCCGAACTCGTCGTCCGGCGTGGTGATCGCGTCGGCGCTGCGCACCACCGCGTCCGTACCGCTGGTGGCGCGGCCGAACATGGTGTCGAAGGCCGCCTTGAGGGTGTCGCCCATCACCAGGGTGCCGGCGAGGAACGACACGCCGAGCAGCACGGCCAGGAACGTGCCGGCGAAGCGCCGCTTGTGCGCGCGCAGCGACGCGGCGCTGATCCGCAGGGTGGCACTCATGGCCTACGCGCCTCCCTTCGGGTCGAGGTCCTTCATGCGGTCGAGTACGCGGCCGGGCGTCGGGTCCGGCATCCGGTCGACGAGGCGGCCGTCCGCCAGGAAGACCACCTCGTCGGCGTGGGAGGCGGCGACCGGGTCGTGGGTGACCATGACGACGGTCCGGTCCATCTCGCGGACGGTGCGGCCGAGCAGGCCCAGGACCTCCTCGCCGGAGCGGGAGTCGAGGTTGCCGGTCGGCTCGTCGGCGAAGACGACGTCGGGACGGCCGGCGAAGGCGCGGGCCACGGCGACGCGCTGCTGCTGGCCTCCGGACAGCTCGCTGGGGCGGTGGTGCAGCCGGTCGCGCAGGCCGACGACGTCGATCAGGGCGTCGATCCACTCGCTGTCGCCACGCTGCCCGGCGAGGTCCATGGGCAGCGTGATGTTCTCCGCGACGGTCAGCGTCGGCAGCAGGTTGAACGCCTGGAAGACGAAGCCGATGCGGTCGCGGCGCAGCAGGGTCAGCCTGCGGTCGTCGAGGACGCTGAGGTCGGTGGCGCCGATGTGGGCGCTGCCCGAGGTCAGGGTGTCGAGACCGGCGGCGCAGTGCATGAGGGTGGACTTGCCGGAGCCGGAAGGGCCCATGATCGCGGTGAACCGGGCGGCCGGGAACTCGACGGTGACCCCGTCGAGCGCCCGGACCTCGGTGTCCCCGGAGCCGTAGACCTTCACGGCGTCGATCACGCGCGCCGCGGCGGCGGTGAGAACGGGAGCCGAGGTGTTCACGCGGCACCGCCCTTCGTGCCCTGGCCGAACTCCTCGTTCAGCACGGACAGCCGGCGCCAGTACTCGTCCTCGTCGATCTCGCCGGCGGCGAACCGGCGGCCGAGGACGGAGAGGGGCGACTGCTCGCCGTAACCCTGACGGCGCTGCCACGGGCCGCGGCCGCGCCACACGGTGCGGCGCATCAGGAAGAAGAAGCCGGCGATGACGAGGGCCCAGATCAGCGGGAAGAGCAGGATCCACGGGCCGGGGCCGCCGTCGTGCCAGGGGTGCGCCAGGATGTCCATCTCGTTCAGCTCCTCGGTAGCGATCGGTTGGTGCCTCGCTATCGAGACTCGGCTTTCCGGGCCCCGAAATCGTCGTACGGCCAGCGGCACCTGGTCTGCTCCCCGGGGAGTACGCGGCGGTGCGGGGCCTGCTCCCGGCTCTGTACCTACTGGTATGTACACTGCTGCCATGAGCACCGCCGACCGTCTGATCGACGCCACCCGGGAGCTCCTGTGGGAGCGCGGCTACACCGGCACCAGCCCCAAGGCCATCCAGCAGCGGGCGGGCGCCGGGCAGGGCAGCATGTACCACCACTTCGCCGGGAAGCAGGATCTGGCGCTGGCCGCGATCCGCCGTACGACGGCGCGGATGCGGGAGGTGGCGCAGGCGGATCTGGCCGGTCCCGGGAGTGCCGTCGAGCGGATCGAGCGGTATCTGCTGCGCGAGCGGGAGGTGTTGCGGGGCTGCCCGGCCGGGCGGCTGACGCAGGACCCCGACATCGTCGCGAGCGCGGAGCTGCGCGCGCCGGTGGACGAGCTGTTCGACTGGCTGCGGGCGCGGCTCACGGCGGTGGTGGCGGAGGGGCAGGCGGCCGGCGAGCTGTCGGCGTCCCTCGATCCGCGGGCCGCGGGGGCGGTCATCGCGGCGGCGGTACAGGGCGGTTACGTGCTGGCCCGGGCGGCCGGGACGGCGGAGCCGTTCGAGCAGGCGGTGCGGGGGGCCGTGGGCCTGGTGCGGGCGGCGGCCGTTCGGGGCGCCGCCACGACGAACTGAGGAGAAACATGCACGCGATGCAGTACGCCATCACCCTGCCCGCCGACTACGACATGGGGATCGTCCGCGCACGGGTGGCCGCGAAGGGCCATCTCCTTGACGCCTTCCCGGGATTGGGCCTGAAGACGTATCTGATGCGCGAGCAGGGCGTGGACGGCTCGCCGGTGAACCAGTACGCCCCCTTCTACCTGTGGCGGACGCCGGAGGGGATGAACGGCTTCCTGTGGGGCGACGGATTCCGGGGCATCATCCGGGACTTCGGGCGTCCCGTCGTCCAGCACTGGACGGGGCTGGGATTCGTCCGCGGTCCGGAGTACGGTGCCGGGCCCGGGGAGGTCGCGGTACGGCGCGTGCGCGGCGTACTCCCCGGGGAGGACCCGGCGTCCGTGATCGAGGAGGAGCTGGCGGGGCTGGAGAAGCTCGCCGGGGAGCCGGGGCTGCGGTGTGCGGCGCTGGGGATCGATCCGCGGACGTGGGAGCTGGTGGCGTTCTCGCTGTGGGCCGGCGACGGGGCGGCGGCGCCCGGTGAGCGGTATCAGGTGCTGTACGCCTGCGACCCGGAGCTCGACGGGCTGGAGCGGGGTCGGCAGTGGTGAGTTCGGCGGCGGGTCCGCGTTCCGCTCAGAACAGCGCCTCGGGCGCGGGTTGAGCGGTGACCACGGGGGTCGTGGGCGCGGGCCTGCTGCGCGGGCCGGGGCGGGTGAGGGGCCAGGCGAGCGCGAGCCGTGAGTCGACGAGCAACTCGCCCCGGTCCGTGGCGAGATAGAGGTCCGGTCCGGCCGCCGCGCGCAGCACGCCGGTGACCGCGCAGCCGGGCGCGAGCGCGGTGAGCTGCGCGGCGGGGCGCGGCGGGGCCGGCTCCAGGCCGAACGCCGCCGCGTGGTCGACGGGCGCGAAGCCGGCGGGCTCCAGCGTGTCCCGCCAGCCCGGGACGCGGGCGGCCGCGTCGTACACGGCGCGCAGCTCGCGGACGCGCTCGTCGGGGCCGGGCAGCCGGAGGCGCCCCTCGCGCTTGCGTGCCGAGTGCACGCGGTCGGGGATACCCAGGCCGGCGCCCAGCACGGCCTCCGCCCGGCGGGCGGACATCAGCGGGCCCCGGCCGAGGAAGGTGAAGCAGACGGCCGCCTGCTCCAGCAGCCGCACGGACCCGCGTTCCACGGCGGTGATGCCCACCTTGGTCAGCCCCGGCGCGAACCACGCGAGGTACACCGAGTATGGCCGCGGATCGTCCGGGACGGTGTCCGCGGCGACGGACTGCGACCGGTCGAGGGCCGCGCAGGCGTCGCACTGGTCGCGGTGCGACTCGGCGGCCAGCACCCGGGCATCCGGACAGGGCGTGCGCCGCCCCGCCCGCACCACGCCCGCACAGCGGCGCACGGCGCCCTCGGGCACGGCGAGCGCGACGCCGTCACCGACGGCAAGCCGCCCACCCTTGCGCTCACCGCCCCGCGGATGCCACCACCGCCATCCGGGCGCACCGTCGGACCAGCGCAGGCCGCCGCACCGCCAGAGGTCGTCCGCGTCGTTCATGGAGCCGATGGTAGGCGGAGGCACCGACAACGCCGCCCGCCGGCCTTCAGTCGGAGTTCGCCCACATCAGGACACCGGAACCGTCCGGCGTGCGGACCGGGACCCATGCCTCGTCGAGCTCCGCGATCCGGGTCTCGTCCAGGCCCAGCGCATGCGGCTCGGACCACTGCAGGCTGTTGCTGGACCAGTAGGTGACCTCGGCGACGATCGCCCGCAGTCGTGCGAGGTCGTCGCCGGCCGGGGCCATGCCGACACCGCCCAGCCGACGACGTGGGTCGGGGCTCGTACGACGACGTTGAGCCCGCCGTCCGCCGTACCGTCCGGATCGAGGAAGACGTAGCGCCGGGAAGCCATGGCGGCAGTCTCACCTGGTATCACCCTCCCCTTCAACGGAGTTGTCGCGCGCCCGTGCGCCCTGCGCGCGGCGTTGTCGGTGGGGGCCAGCGGCGTCACACTGGCCGAGTGACTCTGACGCTGGCGGAAGCCCAGAAGATCCTCGCCGACAACTTCGCCCCGTGGGTGCTCGATCTCGGGCTGACCGTGGAGCGCGCCGACGCGGAGCGCGCCGTGCTGCGGCTGCCCTGGTCGGACCGGCTGGCCCGGGAGGGCGGGGCGATGTCCGGGCAGGCGATGATGGCGGCGGCGGACACCGCCACGGTGATCGCGGTCTCCGCGGCGCGGGGCGGCTACGGGCCGATGACGACCGTGCAGCAGTCGACGTCGTTCATGCGGGCCGTGGTGGGCGCGGACGTGCTGGTCGAGGTGGTGGTCACGAAGCTCGGCCGGCGCATGGCCTTCGCCGACATCACCCTGACCCCCGACGGCTCCCCCGACCCGGCCGCCCGCGCCTCCACGGTGTACGCGCTGCTGGGCTGACGCTCCCGCGTCACGCCCCCGCGTCACGCCCCCGGTTTCACGCCCCCGCGACGGCTTCGGCCACGCCCCTCCCCCACCGCAGCAGGGCCTCGTCCCGTCCCGGCGCGGCGACCAGCTGCAGGCCCAGCGGGAGGCCGTTGCGGGAGCGGCCCGCGGGGACGGTGAGCGCGGGCAGGCCGGTGTCGCTCCAGGGCAGGCACATGATGGAGCTGCCCGTGGTCTGCAGGCCGCGCGGCGCCGCCCCGGGCGCGGGCGGCGCCACCCACGCGTCGACGCCGGCGGAGGCCATCACGTCGAGCAGCCGCTCCCGCGTGGCCGCGCGCCGCGTCTGGGCGGCGCGGTACTCGTCGTCGCCGATCCGCTCGCCCTCGCGGATCGCCTTCACCGTCTCCTCGCGGTACAGCTCGCCGTACTCGGGGAACCAGTCGGCGTGCGACTGGACCAGCTCGTACCGGTTCGCGATCATCAGGTCCGCCCGCATCTCGGCGAAGTCGGGCATGGCCGGCACCCGCCGTACCCGATAGCCAGCCGCGGCCAGGAGCGTCAGCTGGCGCTCGAACGCCTCCAGCGCCTCCGGCTCCGCGTGCGCGAGGTACGGCCCCTCCGGCACGGCGAGCAGCGGGGCCGCGGACGCGTCCGCCGCCGCGTCCCAGTCGTCGCAGACGACCCCCGCGAGCAGCTCCACCCCGGCGACGTCACGGGCGAAGACGCCCACGGTGTCGAAGCTGAGGGCGTTCGGGACGACGCCGTCCATCGGTATCCGCCCGTACGTCGGCTTGAACCCCACCACCCCGCAGAAGGCCGCGGGCCGGATCACGGACCCGACGGTCTGCGTCCCCACGGCGTACGGCACCATCCCGGCGGCGACGGCGGCCGCCGATCCGCTGCTGGAACCGCCCGGCGTATGGGCGAGGTTGTGCGGGTTGCGGGTCTCCCCGGGGGCGAGCACGGCGAACTCCGCGGTGACGGTCTTCCCGGCGACGACGGCGCCGGCGTCCCGCAGCCGGTCCACGACTCCGGCCTGCGGCCCGTCGAACACCTCGGCGGGCAGCGCCGACCCGGCCCGGGTCTCGGTCCCGTCCGCCCGGATGATGTCCTTGATCCCGACACCCGCCCCGTACAGCGCGGGCTTCTCCCCCGGCCAGCGGTCCGCGTTCTCCCGCGCCTCCTTCTCCAGCCGCCCCCGGCGGCCGGGCTCGGGAACGAAGGCGTGGATGTCGCGGTCGAGCCGGTCGATGCTGTCGCAGAGCGTCGCTGTGTGATCCATAACCTGGATGGTAGGCCGATCTCACGGCCGGAGCAGTCCGCCCACCCACCAGTCGTGCGGCTCGCCGTCGTTGGCGATCCCGCGGCTGCGCAGTGTCCCCTCGAGGGTGAAGCCCAGCTTCTCTGCGACGGCGCGCGAGCCGGTGTTCCCCACCATCGCCCACCACTCCATGCGGTGGACGTCGAGCGTGGCCCAGCCCCAGTCGCACAGCGCCCGGGCGGCCTCGGCCGAATAGCCGTGGCCGCGCTGCTCCCTGACGGCCCAGTAGCCCAGTTCGTACACGCCCCGGCTCAGCCTGGTCAGGCAGTACGAGCCGACGAGCGCACCGCCGTCCCTGCGGAACGCGCCGAGGGTGTAGTCCTTGTCCGAGGCCCAGCCCTGCGGCCACTCCTCCTGGACGCGCTGCTCCGCGTGCTCCCGCTCGTACGGCACCGGAACCGGTGTGTAGTACTGGATGTCCCGGTCCTGGCAGGCGTCGTACACCGCGTCCACGTCCTTCGGCGCGAAGGGCCGCAGTATCAGGCGGTCGGTCTCGAGGGTCACCGGTTCCATCGGGGCAGTATGACGATCAGCCGGGACGGGTGACCACTGGTTTCCGGCAGCGGGGGGCGCGTACCCGTCAGCTGCTCAGGACCAGCCGCCGACCGCGACCGCTACCCCGCCACCAGCCGCAGCGGATCGTCCAGCACCGGCTGCCAGGCCAGCTCCGCCGCGCCCACGAGGCTGTTGTGGTCCAGGGTGCAGGCCGTGAGGGGGACGCTGCCCGAGCGGCCCCAGAGGCTGCGGTCGGCCACCACCGTGGCGAGGCGCTCCGGGTCGGCCTCGAGCAGGTCGCGGTGGAGTCCGCCGAGGATGACGCGGTCCGGGTTGAGGATGTTCACCAGGCCCGCCAGACCCAGGCCCAGGCGGTCGATCAGGGTCTCCGCCGCCGTACGGACCGACGGGTCCGCGTACTCGTCGCGGATCAGGTCGCGCGCCTGCTGCAGGAGCGAGACCTCCGGCCCGGGGTCGCGCCCCGCCGCCAGCAGGAAGGCCAGCGGGTCCGTCTCCACGTCCAGGCAGCCGCGGCTGCCGCAGTGGCACTGCTTGCCGCCGTCCGGGTTCACCGTCAGGTGCCCGACCTCCAGCGCCAGCCCCGAACTCCCCGTGTGCAGCCGCCCGTCGATGACGAGCGCGCCGCCCACGCCCCGGTGGCCGGTCGCCACGCACAGCAGATGGCGCGCCCCGCGCCCCGCGCCGTGCCGGTGCTCGGCCAGGGCCGCGAGGTTGACGTCGTTGCCGGTGCGGCCGAACGCCTCGGCGTCGCCGGACAGCCCCGCCGCGGCGAGGGCGTCCTTGAACGCCTCCCGTACGTCCGCGCCGCCCGGCCAGGCCAGATGGAGCGGGTTCAGCGCGGTGCCCTCCGGCTCCGCGACGGCGGAGGGCACCGCCAGCCCCGCGCCCACGCAGCGGCGCCCGGACTCGGCCAGCAGCCGGGCACCCTCCTCCACGACGGCGCTCAGCACGGCCATCGGGTCGGCCGGGACCGTCATACAGCCCGGCGCCGTCGCCACGATCTGCCCGCCGAGGCCGACCAGGGCCGCGCGGAAGCCGTCGGCGTGCACCTGGGCGGCGAGGACGACCGGGCCCGAGTGGTTCACCGCGAGCCGGTGCGAGGGGCGGCCCTGGTGGCCGGCCGCGGCGGCGGGCCGCGAGTCGACCTTGATCAGGCCGAGCGCCTCCAGCTCCGCCGCGACCGCGCCCGCGGTGGCGCGGGTCACGCCGAGCTCGGAGGTGAGGACGGCACGGGTGGGGGCACGGCCGGTGTGTACGAGTTCGAGGGCGGGGCCGAGGGCGCCGCGTCCTCGCTCAAGCCTTGTACGAGTCGGGGTCACATCCCTATTCTGTCTTTGTGCCGACACTGAACAAAATACGGGCCGCGATGGCGCGTCCCCGCCGCCCCTCCGCGACCACTCCGGACCTCTCGCGCCTGCGCGTCGCGCTCACCGTGTTCTTCGCCCTGGACGGCTTCGTCTTCGCCGGGTGGGTCGTCCGTATCCCCGCCATCAAGGACCAGACGGGCGCCACGCCGGGCGCGCTGGGGCTGGCCCTGCTCGGCGTGTCGGCGGGCGCGGTCCTCACGATGACGCTCACCGGGCGGCTGTGCGAGCGGTTCGGTTCGATGCGGGTGACGATCGCCATGGCGCTGCTGATGTCGCTCAGCGTGGCGCTGCCGCCGCTCACCCACTCCGCGCTCGCGCTCGGGCTGGTCCTGGTGGTCTTCGGTGCGGCGTACGGCTCCATCAGCGTCGCCCTCAACAGCGCGGCCGTCGACTTCATCGCCGTACTGCGGCGGCCCGTGATGCCCACCTTCCACGCGGCGTACAGCCTGGGCGGCATGCTCGGCGCGGGGCTCGGGGCGCTGCTGGCCGGGGGCCTCTCCCCGACGTGGCACCTGCTGCTGCTCACCGCCATCGGCCTCGCGGTCACGGGCTTCACCGGCCCGGCGCTGCTCGCGCACCCGCTGCCGGCCGCGACTCCCTCGCCTCCGGCGGCCGTCTCCCGCCGGGGCGGTACGGGGCTGCTGGTCACCGTCTTCGGGCTGATCGCGCTGTGTACGGCGTACGGCGAGGGGGCGATGGCCGACTGGGGCGCCCTGCACCTCAAGGAGTCCCTGGACGCGGGGCCCGGCCTGGCGGCCGCGGGGTACTCCGTCTTCGCGCTCACGATGACCTTGGGCCGGCTGAGCGGCACGGCGCTGCTGGAGCGCCTCGGCGAGACGCGGGCGCTCACGCTCGGCGGGGCGACCGCCTCGGCGGGCATGCTGCTCGGGGCTCTCGCCCCGTCGGTGTGGGCGGCCCTCGTCGGCTTCGCCGTCACGGGGCTGGGGCTGGCGAACATCTTCCCCATCGCGATCGGCCGCGCGGGCGTGCTCGCCGGGCCCGGCGGTGTGGCGGCGGCGTCCACGCTGGGGTACGGCGGCATGCTCATCGGCCCGCCGGCGATCGGTTTCCTGGCGGAATGGCTCTCGCTCCCGGCGGCGCTCACGACGGTGGCGCTGCTGGCGGCGCTGTCGTCGCTGGTGGCGTTCGCGACGCGGCACGCGGCGCGCGGCGCGGTGTGACCGCGGCCTCGGCGCTGCGCGCCTCGTCCTCAGACGCCGGGCGGGCTGCACGTGCCGCCGCGCTTCGGCGACGACCTCCGACGAACGCGAGGCCCAGCACCTCGCCCGCGGCGCGGTGGAGCGACGGCTCGCCGCGTGCGCGCAGGTCGGAGGGCCGGTGACG
>NZ_JBFAXR010000037.1:0-68572 GCF_040680895.1 Streptomyces sp. NPDC051940
GCGGTGGGCCGGTGGGGTGGCGCCGGCTCCGCTGCGCTCCGCCGTCCGGATGCGAAGCGAGCGGCTCCGCTGGCGCTCCGCCGAGGGATGCCGACGATGGCCCGGTGCGGCTGGACCGTCTCCGCTGCGCTGCGCCGGCATTCCAGCCCGACCGGCACCGATCCAGCCCGTCCGGCGTTTGAGGACTGAGGCGCGAAGCGCCGAACCGCGCCGCAGGCGCCAGCGGAAGCCGCGGTCTCCAGCGGGACCGGCGTTTGAGGACTGAGGCGCGCAGCGCCGAAGCGCGCCGCAGGCGCCCGCGCGACCGCACCGGACACAGCCCGTCCGGCGCCTGAGGACTCCCGCCGAAGGCGGGGGCGCGGCACCGCGACGGCCACCCCCGCCAGGGGGCTACGCGCGGTGCTGCGCGTCCAGCAGGGCCGCGGCCGTGAAGAGTTCGACGCCGACGGCGACCGCACCCTCGTCGACGTCGAAGTCACCGGAGTGGAGATCGCGCGCAGCGCCCGTGTCGCCGACCGGGCGGACCCCGAGCCGGGCCATCGCGCCGGGGACGCGCTCGAGGTACCACGAGAAGTCCTCGCCGCCGAGCGACTGCTCCGTGCCCTCGACGGAGCCGACCCCCTGCCGCGCGGTCATCGCCTCGCTGAGGAGGCGGGTCGTGGCCGCCTCGTTCACCACGGGCGGGACGCCCTGGATGTAGGAGATGGTCGCCTTCGCGCCGTGGAGGGCGGCGACCTCCTCGACCGCAGCGTGGACGAGGTCCGGCGCCGAGCGCCAGGTGTCGATGTCGAGCATCCGGCACGTACCGGACAGCTCCGCGTGCTGCGGGATGACGTTGCACGCGTGGCCGGTCTCCAGCCGGCCCCAGGTGACCGCCAGCCCCGCGCGGGTGTCGACGCGGCGGGAGAGGACCGCCGGGACGTCCAGCGCGACCCGCGCCGCCGCCGTGACCAGGTCCGTCGTCAGGTGGGGGCGCGCGGTGTGGCCGCCCGCGCCGTCGAGGCTGATCTCCAGGCGGTCGCACGCCGAGGTGATCGCGCCCGTACGCAGGCCGATGCGGCCGACCTCGACCCGGGGGTCGCAGTGGACGCCGATGATGCGGCCCACGCCGTCGAGCGCGCCGTACTCGATGACGTCCGTGGCGCCGCCCGGGAGCACCTCCTCGGCCGGCTGGAAGATGAGCCGGACCGGGGCCGGGAGCCGGCCCGCGCGGGCCAGGGACGCCAGGACCAGTCCCGCGCCGAGGACCACGGTCGTGTGCACGTCGTGGCCGCACGCGTGTGCGCGGTCGGGGAAGGTGGAACGATACGGCGCCGACTTGGTGTCCGGGATGGGCAGCGCGTCGATGTCGGCCCGCAGCGCCAGGAACGGGCGGGTGCCGTCCCAGCCGTCCATGCCGATGTCGCAGACCAGGCCCGTGCCGGGCGGGAGGACGCGGGGCTTGAGGCCCGCCTGCTCCAGCCGGTGCTTGATCACGGCCGTGGTGCGGAACTCCTGGTTGCCGAGCTCCGGATGCATGTGCAAGTCACGGCGGAAGGCGATGAGTTCGGCGCGCAGCTCGGATGGCAGCGCGCCGGCCAGTCCCCCGCCGGGGGAGTCGTCGGCGGTTGCCTCGGTGGCTGACGGAGGCGACATCAGTTGGTTCACCTTTGACAGCGTAGAGCGCCGAGGGCCCCAACTGATACTCGATCAACAAAAATTCAGCCCGATGGGGGGTTAGCAGGCTGCCGGTCTGGGTATCCTCTGCCATTCTTCTGTGCCGACTTGTCACGCCGCGGGTGATGCTATCGGCAACTGCACGGCTCTGGCGCCTTTCTCCCGCTGTGCCGCCCCCGCGACCGAGGTGAGGAAGCCGTGGGCGCGCGGCGAGGCGTGCGCGGTGAGCCAGGTCGCGTCGATGTTGATCACCGCGACCTGTACGCCGGTGCCCGCGAGGGCCAGCGGCAACGTGTGTACCACGGTGCTGGGGAAGCTCACGACCGTATGGCCGATGGGTCCGCGGCGCGCGATCAACTCCAGCGGGAGGTCCGGACGTACGATCTCCAGTCCCGTCTCCTTGTGGATCTCGTGCAGCTTCGCCGCGCTCTCCCTGCGGTGCGCGAAGTAGCGCGTCGCGCCATGCGTACGGGCCAGCAGACGGACCGCGTCGAGATACCGGGCCTGGTCCACGACACCCGTCTCCACCAGCGACGTTCCGACCAGGTCGGTGCCGCGGCCGACGCGCGGCGGGCCGAAGCGGGCCCTGGTCCAGGCGAACTCGCAGCGGGTGACCCGCACTCCGGGCGGCGGCGTGACCGGCATCGAGCTGAAGACCTCGATGTCGCGGTCGGTGTTCGGGGTCAAGCGGCGGCGCGCAGCGCCTGACACGGGAGCGAACACGAGCGCCCGCGCCCCGCCGCGACCCCGTCCGCTGCGATGCCAGCGGACGAACCGTTCCCCCCGGGCCAGCTGCCCGACGAACTCCATGGTGGCCGTGCCGTCGTCGACGACGACCACCTCGGGGGCCCGGGTGAGGGCCAGGAGCAGCTGCATCCAGCGGGAGAAGGGGTCCCCCACGATGATCCGGCGCGCGGCGCGCATCGGGGCGTACAGCCGGCGCAGCGTGTCGAGCGCACCGCCGCGCGCCTCCTCCCAGCGCACCGCGAGCCCCTCGCCCCGGGCCAGCTCCGCCATCCGGCGCAGCTGGCCCCGGGACATGGGGTCGAGCGGGGGGAGGACGATCACCGTGCAGGGGGTGACCGTTCCTCCCCGGTACGCCCACTCCAGGACGTTGAGCAGCTGCACCGGGCTCTCGACCAGTGCGAACGTCTCCTCCGCCGGCGCGGTCATACGGCGACCGGCTCCTTCTCGCCCTCGGCCTCCGCCACCACGCCGGCCACCCGGCGCAGCTTCTTCATCGGGCCGAGCTCGGAGTCGTAGACCTTCTTCACGCCGTCGCCGAGCGACGCCTCGATGGTGCGGATGTCGCGCACCAGCCGGGCGAGGCCCTGCGGCTCGACGGAGGCGGCCTGGTCGGAGCCCCACATCGCGCGGTCGAGGGTGATGTGCCGCTCGACGAAGACCGCGCCCAGCGCGACCGCGGCGAGGGTCGTCTGCAGGCCCGTCTCGTGGCCGGAGTAGCCGATCGGCACGTTCGGGAACTCGCTCTGCAGGGTGTGGATCATGCGGAGGTTGAGCTCCTCCGCCTTCGCCGGGTAGGTGGAGGTGGCGTGGCACAGCACGATGTTCTCGCTGCCCAGGACCTCGACCGCGTGCCGGATCTGGCGCGGGGTGGACATGCCGGTGGAGAGGATCACCGTGCGGCCCGTCGCCCGCAGGGCGCGCAGGAGTTCGTCGTCCGTGAGGGAGGCGGAGGCCACCTTGTGCGCGGGGACGTCGAACTTCTCCAGGAAGGCGACGGCCTCGGTGTCCCACGGCGAGGCGAACCAGGCGATGCCCCGCTCGCGGCAGTGCTCGTCGATGGCGCGGTACTCGTCCTCGCCGAACTCCACGCGGTGGCGGTAGTCGATGTACGTCATCCGGCCCCACGGGGTGTCGCGCTCGATGTCCCACTGGTCGCGCGGGGTGCAGATCTCCGGGGTGCGCTTCTGGAACTTCACGGCGTCGCAGCCGGCCTCGGCCGCGGCGTCGATCAGGGCGAAGGCGTTGTCCAGGTCGCCGTTGTGGTTGATGCCGATCTCACCGGTGACGTAGACGGGGCGGTCCGGGCCGACGGTGCTGTCGCCGAGGGTGCGGAAACGCTGGGTGGAGCTCATACGGATGTTTTCCTTACGTTGGTGTTTCTGCGGGGGTCAGAGGGAGGGGCCGAGGATCCAGGAGGCGATCTCTCTGATCGCTCCGTCGCCCCCCGGGGTGCTGGTGACGGCGCGGGCCGCCCGGCGCACCACGTCGTGGGCGCTGGCGACCGCGACGGGCCAGCCGACCAGCCCGAAGCAGGGCAGGTCGTTCACGTCGTTGCCGACGTAGAGCACGCGCTCGGGGTCGAGCCCGTGCTCCTCGCACCACGCCTTCAGCGCCTCGTCCTTGCGGTCGATGCCGTGCAGCACGGGGATGCGCAGCTTGCGGGCCCGGGCGGCGACCACGGGGTTGGTCTCCGTGGACAGGACGAGGAGCTTCAGCTCGGCGCGGCGCAGGGCGGCGATGCCGAGGCCGTCGCCGCGGTGGACGGACACGTACTCGCGGCCGTCCGCGTCGATCAGCACCCGGTCGTCCGTCTGGGTGCCGTCGAAGTCGAGGACCACGGCGTCGATGTCGGCACGCCTGGGCAGCTCGGCCAGGGTGGCGGGGCCCACGTCCAGCAGCGGGGCCAGGGCGCGGGCGCGGGCCAGGTCGTGCGGGTCGTCGATCTCCAGGACGCGGGCCGGGTCCGTACGGACGGGGGCGGTGCGGCCGAAGAAGCGGTGCCGGTGCTCGCGGAAGCCGTCGGCGCGCATGGCGTACGCGGCGCCGGTCTCCAGCAGGTCCTGGGGGCGGTCCTGGCGGCGCGGGCGGTACGACTTGTCGTGGTTGACGCCGTAGCCGCGGGAGGCGGTGCGGGTGAGGACCCCCGTGTCGCCGTTCGCCTCGGCCACCGTCCCTGCGCTGTCGGCGGCCGGGGGCTCATCCGCCTCGTCGCGCCACAGGAAGCCGTGGAACGGCGCCACGGTGAGCGCCGTGTCGGCGCCCTCCTTCAGCACCGCCGCCGCCACGCCGTCGACGTCCGCCGCGGTGAGGAACGGGCTCGTGCACTGGGCGAAGACGACGGCCTCCACCGGCTGCCCGGACATCGCCTCGAAGGCGTCCATGGCGTGCAGGACGGCCGACTCGCTGGTCGCGGTGTCCCCGGCGATGTCCACCGGGCGCTGTACGACCTGGGCGCCGGCCGAGCGGGCGGCGGCCGCGATGCCGGGGTCGTCCGTGGAGACGACGACGTCGGTCACCAGCCGGGCGGCCTGGCACTGCCGGACCGCGCGGACGACCAGGGAGGCGCCGCCCACGGTGGCGAGGTTCTTGCCGGGTACCCCCTTGGATCCACCGCGTGCGGGGATGACGGCCAGCACCCTGGCGGGGTCGGCTGCGGGCATGGCTGCTCCTTGTGGGGTGGGGGTGTGCGCGGCGCGGGGTATCACAGCGACCCCATCCGGCGGATCACGGGGGCGACGCGCTGGACGCCGGAGCGGTACGCGCCGCGGGCGGCGCGGCGCATCACGCTCCGTCCGGCGCGGTGAAGTGCGCTCCGCTCGCGCTGCGGAACGGAGGCGAGCGGGCTGCCGTCGGGGGCGAAGCCGTAACGGGCCAGCAGTCCGGGGAGGAAACCGGCGGCCCTCCGCTCGTCGAGGTACGGGGACAGGGGCGTGCGGGGTGCGGCGGTGAGGGCGGCGAGCCGGGCGCGTACGGCGGTGAACGTGGCGTCGGCGGCGCCGTGGTGGGCCGTCCAGCCGGGGTCCGCCTCGGGCAGGTGGCCGCCGTCCAGCTGGTCCCAGGAGGCGTAGCAGCCGGAGCCGAGGAAGTAGTGGTTGCCGAGCGGCTCGCGGATGCCCAGGTCGGTCAGCACCGCGGTGGGGATGCCGCGGTGCAGGGACTCCAGGGCGGCGGTGGAGCTGACGGTGACCAGCAGGTCGGTGCGGTCGAGGAGTTCGCCCATGTGCCCGTACACCAGTCGGCAGTTGGCAGGGAGCCCGCCGGGCAGTTGGCGGGCGATGCGCTGGTACGGCAGCTCCTCCACGTGCGTGGTGTGCTCCCCCGGCCGGCTGCGCAGCTTGACCAGCACCTCGCGGTCCCGGTGCAGCACCGCGTGCTGGACGGCGCGGCGCAGCAGGTACGTCCGCTCGGCGCGGGTGTCGGGGACGGAGGGCTGCACCGCGAAGACGACGGTGTACGGGCGGTCGTCGGCCGGCTTGTACGCGGCGCCCCGGAGGAAGGGCAGCGCGCCCTCCACGACGCAGGTGCTGTCGGCGCCCACGCCGTCGTACACCGCGCGGAAACGCTCCGCGTCGTGGCGGCTGTTGGCGAGGACGACGTCGGCGCCGTGGCGCAGCAGCAGGCCGTCGGTGAGCTTCTCGTAGACGACGCCCACATAGCCCGTGACGACGGCCGGCCGGGTCTCCAGCCGGGCCAGACCGTGCAGCAGCGCCTGGACGCCCCGGCCCACGAGCGCGAGGACGACGGCGTCGTACGCGCCGGCCTTCGCGGCGAACTCCGGTCCGGTGACCTCGCCGGCCACCTGGACGTCCACCCCCGTCTCCGCGAGCTGGCGCGGGGTGGGTGTGGCCCGGCCGCGCAGCAGGTAGCCGTCGACCGGCGCGGCGGGCGCGATGCGGTGTGCGGTGAGCACACCCCATTTCCACCGGGTGTCGGAATCGGCGATTACCGCTAGGCGCGGCTCGTGGGGGAAGTCGGGCACGACGCCGACGCTAGGGAGGCATTCCGGTTGGCGGCCCAACACCGTTCGTACAGCTGGTTAACAACACCTCGCCGGATCGCGAATCAGGCCGGCCGTACCCACTGTTCACCGATGCGCGGCGCGTCGTTCACCGAAACGACCTCCGCCGGACCGGTCACCCTCCGGACGTGGCCCTATGGTGCTCGTGTGCCAGGTACCAGCGCTCCCTCACCGGCCGGCTCCCCCGCGTTCCCGGGGCTGCAGATCTACTCCGCCACGTCGCCCTTCTCGATGGCGGCACTCGCCGCGGCGGTCGATTCCGGCTGCTTTCCGGAAGCCCGCGGAAGAATGCTGGTCATCGGAAATACGAGCGAAACTCCCGAGACTTCTTCACGCATCGAGGAAATGACCGGGTTCGACAAGTTGAGCGCGCGCTTCGACCGGATCGTGTCGTGGCACGACGTCATCGCGCCGCTGCATCCCGCCGAGTGGCGGATCCGCGCGCACGACGCGCCGGCGTGGGAACGGCAGCTGCGCCAGTGGTGGCGGCTCGGCGACGAGCCCGTCGGGCTGGTGCTCGACTCGCTCGCCGACGGCCAGTCGCTCGCGCTCGCCGAGATCTTCGCCTCGGCGCAGCTCGCCCTCTGCACGGGCGGAGCGGACGCGTACGCGCCGACACCGGCCGGGCTGCCGCGTCCCCTCGGTCTGCGGGTGCGGGAGCTGCTGCACCTGGATCTGCTGCCGGGGACGGCGCCGTTGTGCCTCAGCGAGTTCGGCGTCCCGGTACGGGCGCTGCCGCCGCAGGCGGTACGGGACGCGGTGGCACCGGTGACGTCGCCCGGCGGGCCGGCCGAGGGCGCGGCGCTGCTGGTGGCCCCCTCCGAGCCGGAGCTGTGCGAGCTGCTGACGCACGCGCGTGCGGCGGGCTACGGCCCGGTGGTCGCCGTCGGCCTGCCGTCCGGCGTCCGGCTGCGGGCGCTGGAGCGGACCGCGCGGGAGCAGAGCGCTCCGCTGACGGTCGTCGAACCGCCGCAGGTCACCGAGGCGTTGTACGAGGAGCTGCGCCCGGCCGCGCTGGTGTCCGCCGACCCGTCGCTGCTGCTGCGCGCCCGGGCGCTGTACGGCGTCACCCCCGTGCCGCGCATACCGTCGCCCCGTACGGCCGACGCGGCGCTGGCGACGGCGGCGGCCGCCCCCCTGCCGCCGGACCTGGCCGCGCTGGCCGGCGCCCTCGCATACACCGAACAGCCCCGCGTCTACGCCTCCTTGCGCCCGGAGGCCGCGGCGTACCTGCGCGCCGCCGGCCGGGCCCCGTACTTCCCGCGCCGCCGGCTGATGGCCCTGGGCCTCCCCGGCGGCGCCCCGGCCCCGCTGCGCCCGCTGCTGCGTACGTCGACGCTCCCGCGCCTGGCGCGCGCCGCGCTGCGCAACCGCCGGCTGCGCGGGGCGGCGAAGCGGATGCTGGCGCGCAGCGGCGCGGCGCGGGGGCTGGCGGCGCGGGTGAAGGGGCTGTAGCCGCTGGGGTTCGGGGTCCGGGCGGTCCCGGACACCGCTGGGCCCGTGGCCCGGGTGGTCCCGGACGCCGGTGTCAGACCCAGCGCCTAGAGTCCTCATGTGAAGGAATTCGCCGGTGAGTTCGAGATCCATCTGACCGTGCTGCCCGCCCCTGACCTGGGCATACGCCAGTGGGCACGCGAGCGCGGGGCCAAGTACACGCGCATCGTGCTGGACAGCGGGGCGACGCCCGACCAGCCCATGCTGACCTGGCGCGCCCGCGGCACCCTGTCCGCCCTGCGCCGCGCGGCGCACACCCACGCCGAGGCGCTGCGCCGCGCCGGACTCGAACCCACCCGGATCAAACTCGAGGCCGCCCCGTGGAACGAGGACGTACCGCGGACGGAAGCCGAGGCCGCCGAGCTGCACGACGGCTGCTACTTCGAGCACCATCTGAAGCTCCTGCTGCACGGCTCCGCCGCCGTCCCCGCGCTGCGGGCGGTGACCGCGCCGCACGGGGCACGCGTGTCGCGCAACGCCCGCCGGGCGCTGGACGCTTCGGGGCGGCACGAACGGTTCGTGACGCAACGCCGGTACGGGGTCGGGCGGGCGGACGCACGACGGGATCTGGACATGCTGCGGGCTGCCGTGTTCGCCGCGGGGTACGAAATCCTGGAGGCGGAGGAGGAGTTCGTCGTCCTGGACGACAACCCCGCCGTGGACGCGGGCTGGCTGGACGCGGCGGGCGTACAGCCGGTCGTGGACGCCGGCCGGCGCGGATGACCTCCGGGCCGGCCGCGCACCGCGCGGCTCTGGACCACGTGCTGGCCGTGATCGCCGCGCAGCCGTGGTCCGAGGCGCTGGTGCTGCGGGGCAGCATGGCGATGCTGGCCTGGGCGGGCGCGGCGGCGCGTCCGCCGGCGGACCTGGACTTCGTGGTGCGGCCGTCGCTCGCGGTACCGGTCGATCCGCTGGATCCGTATCCCTACCTCCCGTCACCGGCCGCCGTCCAGCAGTGGCCGGAGGCGCTGGACGGGGCGGGGGCGTACGAGTTCTGGCGGGAGGAGGAGCTGGAGACCGGCGGGCTGCGGGTGGCCGTCCCGCCGGAGGGCCTGGAGTGGGTGATCGAGCCGGAGGAGGAGCAGCCGCCGTACCGGGACCTGCTGCACCTGCTGACCGAGCACCCCGCGCCCGGCGTCCGCTTCGAGCCCGGCAGCGCCGAGCTGGCCGACTGGGACTACGACTACGTCTTCGGCCCGTCCACGGGCCCGCCGAGCGTCCGTCTGCTGATCCCGTACGAGGCCGACGACGGCCACCGCAGCCGCGTCCAGCTGGACTTCGCGGCGGACGAGGAGTTGCCCGAGCCGCCGGTGGACGCGCTGGTCCCGCGCGCCGACGGCCGCGGCTCGACCCTGATACCGGCCGCGGGCCGCGAGCTGTCGCTGGCCTGGAAGCTGCTGTGGCTGCGGACGGACGCGGCCGCGGAGGACGTGGTCCGGACGAAGGACCTGTACGACGCGGTGCTGCTCGCCGAACATCCGGCGACCCGGATGACACCCTGCCTGCTGCGGCGCGTCCTCGGCCAGGAGCCGCTCGACACCGCGGCGGTGCGCGGCTGGCGGGCGGACGGCCCGCTGCCCGGGGACCCGCGGGCGTGGACGGAGAGGCTGGCGCGGGTGCTGGAGGGGTGGTGACGGGGGCTGGAGGGGCGGGTGAGATGTGCGGTTGAGCCGGGCCCGGTGCTCGGGCCAGTGGTCCGGTCGGTTACCCTGCCGGTCCGTCACCGCCCTCTGGAGGCCCCATGACCACCGGTTACGCGCACTGGCCCGGCTACGGGCCCCGGTTCGCGCCGCCCACCGGGCTCGCCTCCACCCTGAGCGTGCTCGGCGCCGTGTGCATCGGGGCCCATGCGCTGCTGGCGGCCCTGGCCGTGGCCTTGCTGCGCGTAGACGCGCCGGCCACCGCGGCTCTGACACCGCCCGCGGTGAGCGGGTTCGCGGCCATGGGCCGGCCCATGGCCTCGCCCCTCGTCGCCGCGCTCCTCCTCACGAGCCTGCTACTGCTGCTGGCGGCGCTCGCGCTCGTGCTCCTGCACGTGGTCGCCGGCGTGGTGTTCCTGTTCTGGTTCGCACGGGTGCGACGGAACGCCGGGATACTCCACCCCGCCGCACCGCACCGGCACAGCCCCGGCGCCGCGATCGGCGGCTGGTTCGTGCCCGTGCTCAACCTCTGGCTGCCCAAACGGGTCACGGACGACATCTGGCGGGCCGGCCGTCCGACGGTGTCGCGGCGCCTGGTCGACGCCTGGTGGGCCGTCTCCCTCGGCACCCTCGCGTCGGGCGTCACGACGCTGGCCGTTCCGCACCACCTGCCCTGGTTCCTGGTCACCGAGGTGCTCGCGGTGGGCGCCGGCGTCCTCACGCTGGTGCTGGTGTGGCGGCTGACGTTCCGGCAGAACGCCGATCACGCAGCCGCCACGACGACCTTCGCGTATCAGAACGCGTCGGTCGGGATGTAGGTCCCCCACACCTCGCGCAGGGCGTTCGAGACCTCGCCGACCGTGGCGCGGGCGCGGAGGGCCTCCTTCATCGGGTAGAGGACGTTGTCCGTGCCCTCCGCCGCCTTCTTCAGGGCCGCCAGGGCCGACTCGACGGCCCCGTTGTCGCGCTCCGCGCGGAGCTTCGCCAGACGGGCCGCCTGCTGGGCCTCGATCGCCGGGTCGACGCGCAGCGGCTCGTACGGCTCCTCCTCGTCGAGCCTGAAGCGGTTGACGCCGACGACGACCCGCTCGCCGGAGTCCGTCTCCTGCGCGATGCGGTAGGCGCTGCGCTCGATCTCGCCCTTCTGGAAGCCCTGCTCGATCGCGGCGACCGCGCCGCCCAGCCCCTCGACCTTGGCCATCAGCTCCAGGGCCGCGGTCTCGACCTGGTCGGTCAGCGACTCCACGACGTACGAGCCGGCGAAGGGGTCGACGGTGGCCGTGACGTCCGTCTCGTACGCCAGGACCTGCTGGGTGCGCAGCGCCAGGCGCGCGGACTTGTCCGTCGGCAGGGCGATCGCCTCGTCGAAGGAGTTGGTGTGCAGCGACTGCGTTCCGCCGAGCACGGCCGCCAGGCCCTGCACGGCGACGCGCACCAAGTTGACCTCGGGCTGCTGGGCGGTGAGCTGCACGCCGGCGGTCTGGGTGTGGAAGCGCAGCATCAGCGACTTGGGGTTCTTCGCGCCGAACTCGTCCTTCATCACCCGCGCCCAGATCCGCCGGGCCGCCCGGAACTTGGCGACCTCCTCGAGGATCGTCGTACGGGAGACGAAGAAGAAGGACAGCCGGGGCGCGAAGTCGTCGACGTCCATGCCGGCGGACACCGCGGTACGGACGTACTCGATGCCGTCGGCGAGGGTGAACGCGATCTCCTGCGCGGGCGAGGCGCCCGCCTCGGCCATGTGGTAGCCGGAGATCGAGATCGTGTTCCACTTCGGGATCTCGGCCCTGCAGTACTGGAAGATGTCCGCGATCAGCCGCAGGGAGGGCTTCGGCGGGAAGATGTACGTGCCGCGGGCGATGTACTCCTTCAGCACGTCGTTCTGGATCGTGCCGGTGAGCCTGTCCGCCGGGACGCCCTGCTCCTCCCCGACGAGCTGGTACATCAGCAGCAGCAGCGCCGCGGGCGCGTTGATCGTCATCGACGTGGACACCTGGTCCAGCGGGATCCCGTCGAACAGCACCCGCATGTCGTCGACCGAGTCGATCGCCACGCCGACCTTGCCGACCTCACCGTGCGCGAGCGGCGCGTCGGAGTCGTGGCCCATCTGCGTGGGCAGGTCGAAGGCGACGGACAGGCCCATCGTGCCGTTGGCGATCAGCTGCTTGTAGCGGGCGTTGGACTCCACGGCGGTGCCGAAGCCGGCGTACTGGCGCATGGTCCACGGCCGGCCGGTGTACATCGAGGGGTAGACGCCCCGGGTGAAGGGGTACGAGCCGGGCTCGCCCAGCTTCTCCGCCGCGTCCCAGCCCGCCCCGGCCAGGCTCTCGGGCCCGTACACCGGCTCGATGGGCAGACCCGACTCCGATTGCCGCGCCATGACTCCTGTGCCTCCCGCTGGTCCGGTCCCGCGCCGCTGTCCCGCGCCGCCTCCGTGCTACGTCACCACGGACTGTAGCCACGGCCGTGCGAGCGGTGGAGTGCTCCACGCTGGGACCTTGCTCACAGCACCCGGGGGGCCTTACGTTCGGTCCCCCACCGCGGGTGTTCATGGAACTCCGCGGCAGGGAAGACAGCAGGCGAGGGCGGTATTCATGCAACCCGGGGGAGCCCATGGGACGTCAAAGAGATGTGACGAGACACACCATACGGAGAGCGGCCGCCGCGATCGCGGCGGCCCTCATATGCGGCGGGGCGGCGGCTGGCTGCTCCGCGAAGGCGGGGGCGTCACCGAGTACCCCGCAGGCGTCGGCGAGCTCCTCGCCGAGCGCGTCGGCCTCGGCTTCGGCCGGCCCCTCCGCGAGCGCGTCGGCGAGCCCGTCCGCGTCGCCGTCGGCCTCGCCGTCGAAGGCGCCGCCGAAGATCCTGCTCAAGCAGGGCGACAAGGGCGGCAAGGTCCGTGAACTGCAGGCACGGCTCCGCCAGATCGCCTGGTTCAACGCCGCGATCACCGGCAACTACGGCTCGATGACGACGACCGCCGTCAAGGGCTTCCAGGGCAAACGCGGGCTGCCGAAGACCGGTTCGGTCGACGAGGTCACCTGGCAGCGGCTGCTGAAGATGACCCACGAGCCGTCCCGGGCGGAGCTGCACGCCGGGGCGCCGGGCGCGCTGGACGCGCCGGATCCGCGCTGTATGACCGGGCGGGTGCTGTGCATCTCCAAGGCGAGCAACTCGCTGCGCTGGATGATCGACGGCAAGGTGCAGATGACGGTGCAGGTCCGCTTCGGCTCGGCGTACACGCCGACGCGCGAGGGGCAGTTCAGCGTCTTCCAGAAGAGCCGCGACCACTGGTCGACGATCTACAACACCCCGATGCCGTACGCGATGTTCTTCAGCGGCGGCCAGGCGGTGCACTACTCGGCGGACTTCGCCGCCGTCGGCTACAACGGCGCCTCGCACGGCTGCGTCAACGTCCGCGACCGCGCGGCGATCGCCACGCTCTTCGATCTGGTGCGGATCGGCGACAAGGTGGTGGTCTACCGGTGAGGCGGGGGCCGCTAGGGCCCCGGAACGAGAAGCGGCGCGGCCGGAGTTGGGGGAACGCACTCCGGCCGCGCCTTTCATATGCGAAGCCGTAGGTACGGGGGGAACCCCGGCTCCGCTCGGGCCGATGACCAGTCGGCACATTCCTTACAGCGCCAGGCGCCCCGAAAACGTCACACTCGCAGCTCAGCCCTCCCCGAACAGGTCCGACGAGAACCCGGCCACCGGCAGCAGACCGCGTCCGTCCGTCCGCCAACGCGTGAGCCCCGCCCCCTGCCGTAGCAGGGAGGCGGGGCTCAGGCGCGTGTCGCGGTGGCCGGTCGGCAGGTCAGAAGCGGCGCGTGATCAGCGCTCGCTTCACCTCCTGGATGGCCTTGGTGACCTCGATGCCGCGGGGGCACGCGTCCGTGCAGTTGAACGTCGTACGGCAGCGCCAGACGCCGTCGCGGTCGTTCAGGATCTCCAGGCGCTGCTCGCCCGCCTCGTCGCGCGAGTCGAAGATGAAGCGGTGCGCGTTGACGATCGCCGCCGGGCCGAAGTACTGGCCGTCGTTCCAGAACACCGGGCACGACGAGGTGCACGCGGCGCACAGGATGCACTTGGTGGTGTCGTCGAAGCGGGCGCGGTCCTCGTCGGACTGCAGCCGCTCACGCGTCGGCTCGTTCCCCTTGGTGATCAGGAACGGCATGACGTCCCGGTACGCCTGGAAGAACGGCTCCATGTCCACGACGAGGTCCTTCAGGACCGTCAGGCCCTTGATCGCCTCGACCGTGATCGGCTTCTCCGGGTTCAGGTCCTTGATCAGCGTCTTGCAGGCAAGGCGGTTCTTGCCGTTGATCCGCATCGCGTCGGACCCGCAGATGCCGTGCGCGCAGGAGCGGCGGAACGTCAGCGTGCCGTCCTGGTCCCACTTGATCTTGTGGAGGGCGTCCAGGACGCGCTCCTTCGGGTCCATCTCGACCAGGAAGTCCTGCCAGATCGACTCGCCCGACACCTCCGGGTTGAAGCGCCGGATCCGCATGGTGACGGTGATGTACGGGGACGCCGCCGACGAAGCCTCGACCTTGTCCAGAACAGGAGTGCTCATCAGTACTTACGCTCCATCGGCTGGTAGCGGGTCACGACGACCGGCTTGTAGTCGAGCCGGACGGAGTCGCTGCCGTCCGCGTCGACCTCCCGGTACGCCATGGTGTGGCGCATGAAGTTGACGTCGTCGCGGTTCGGGTAGTCCTCGCGGTAGTGACCGCCGCGGGACTCCTTGCGCGCCAGCGCGGAGATCGCCATGACCTCGGCCAGGTCGAGCAGGTTGCCCAGCTCGATGGTCTCCAGCAGGTCGGTGTTGAAGCGCTTGCCCTTGTCCTGGACGGACACGTTCTTGTAGCGCGCGCGCAGTTCGGCGATCTTCTCGACGGCCGTCTTGATGGTCTGCTCCGTACGGAACACCATCACGTTGGCGTCCATGCACTCCTGCAGCTCGCGGCGCAGGTCCGCGACCCGCTCCGTACCGGTGGAGTTGCGCAGCCGCTCGACCGTCTCGACGACGAGCGCCGCCGGGTTCTCCGGCAGCTCGACCCAGTCGGCCTTCACGGCGTACTCCGCGGCGGCGATGCCCGCGCGGCGGCCGAAGACGTTGATGTCGAGCAGCGAGTTGGTGCCCAGGCGGTTGGCGCCGTGCACGGACACGCACGCGACCTCGCCGGCGGCGTACAGGCCGGGGACGACGGTGGTGTTGTCGGCCAGCACCTCGCCCTCGACGTTGGTCGGGATGCCGCCCATGGCGTAGTGCGCGGTCGGCTGGATCGGGATCGGGTCCGTGTACGGCTCGATGCCCAGGTACGTCCGCGCGAACTCGGTGATGTCCGGCAGCTTGGCGTCCAGCTGCTCCGGCGGGAGGTGCGTGAGGTCGAGGTAGACGTGGTCGCCCTCGGGGCCGCAGCCGCGGCCCTCACGGATCTCCGTGTAGATGGAGCGGGACACGACGTCGCGGGAGGCGAGGTCCTTCATGACGGGCGCGTACTTCTCCATGAAGCGCTCGCCGTCCTTGTTGCGCAGGATGCCGCCCTCACCGCGGGCGCCCTCCGTGAGCAGGATGCCCATCCGCCAGATGCCGGTCGGGTGGAACTGGAAGAACTCCATGTCCTCCAGCGGGATCCCGCGCCGGAAGCAGGCCGCCTGGCCGTCGCCGGTGAGGGTGTGCGCGTTGGAGGTCACCTTGAAGAACTTGCCGGTGCCGCCGGAGGCGTAGATGACCGCCTTCGCCTGGAAGACGTGGATCTCGCCGGTGGCCAGCTCGTACGCGACGACGCCCGCCGACTTCTTGACGCCGGTCTCGGGGTCCTCGGTGATCAGCTGGTCCAGGACGTAGAACTCGTTGAAGAACTCCACGCCCTCCTTGACGCAGTTCTGGTACAGCGTCTGGAGGATCATGTGACCGGTGCGGTCCGCGGCGTAGCAGGACCGGCGGACCGGGGCCTCGCCGTGGTTGCGCGAGTGGCCGCCGAAGCGGCGCTGGTCGATGGTGCCGTCCGGGGTGCGGTTGAACGGCAGGCCCATCTTCTCGAGGTCCAGGACCGAGTCGATGGCCTCCTTCGCCAGGATCTCGGCGGCGTCCTGGTCGACCAGATAGTCGCCGCCCTTGATCGTGTCGAAGGTGTGCCACTCCCAGTTGTCCTCCTCGACGTTCGCGAGGGCGGCGGCCATGCCGCCCTGGGCGGCGCCGGTGTGGGAGCGGGTCGGGTACAGCTTGGTGAGCACGGCGGTGCGGCTGCGCTTCGTCGCCTCGATGGCGGCGCGCATGCCGGCGCCGCCCGCGCCGACGATGACGGTGTCGTACTTGTGGATCTTCATTTCGGGGGTACCTCAGCCCTCAGCGGATGTTCGGGTCGAAGGTGAAGATCACCAGCGTGCCCAGCAGGACGGTGAAGACGGTGGCCGTGTAGAGCAGCATCTTCAGCCAGAAGCGCGTGCCGTCCTTCTCCGCGTAGTCGTTGATGACCGTACGCAGGCCGTTGGCGCCGTGCAGCATGGCCAGCCAGAGCATGGCCAGGTCCCAGATCTGCCAGAACGGGGAGGCCCAGCGGCCGGCCACGAAGGCGAAGCTCACCTTGGACACGCCGCCGTCCAGCACCAGCTGGATCAGCAGGTGGCCCAGGACCAGGACGACCAGCACGATGCCGGACAGGCGCATGAACAGCCAGCCGTACATCTCGAAGTTGCCGCGGGTGGCCTTCGGGGTCTTCCCGGTGCGCTTGCGCGGGGGCTCGATCACGGGGGCGGGGCTGTCGACGCCGACGGCCGCCGAGGACTCCGTCATCTGGATCTCAGAAGTGCTCATGTCTCGCCTCAGCTCCCGAACAGCTCACGTGCGGCGTGCCCGAGGACGGGGTAGAGCGCCCCGGCCATCAGGACCAGCCAGATGCCGACGACGGTCCACAGCATCTGCTTCTGCAGGCGCGGGCCCTTGGCCCAGAAGTCGACGGCGATGACGCGCAGGCCGTTCAGGGCGTGGAAGAGGACGGCCGCGACGAGGCCGTACTCCAGCAGGGCCACGATCGGCGTCTTGTACGTGGCCACGACGTCGTCGTACGCCTCCGGGGAGACGCGGACGAGGGCGGTGTCCAGGACATGCACGAACAGGAAGAAGAAGATGAGGACGCCGGTGACTCGATGAGCCACCCAGGACCACATGCCTTCCCGGCCGCGGTACAGCGTTCCAGCCGGCACGGAAAACCCTCCGGTGCGTTGAAGGGGGTACAGCCGGCTTTGGGTGTCGGTCAATACCCGGCCGGGTACGGTCCACCGGCCGCGGCCATCGTATCGACGCGCCGTCGGTTCCCCCGCCCGGGGGCCACATGTGTGATCGATCAGGCACGGACGTCACTCGTATGACGGACAAACGCGGGCGTTTGCGACGTCGCTTCAGCGGCGGGCGGGTGTGAGGCTGCCCCGGGCGAGGCGGGCCAGCCTGGCGCGGGCGAGCTTGCGGAGCTCCTCCGCCGTGACGGTCAGCTCCTCGTCCGGGGAGTGGGAGAGACGCGTGCGGATGCCGCCGAGGACGCGGTCGAGGTGCTCGGTCGGGTCGTGGCCGTCCAGGCAGACCACGAACACGTGCCCGAAGCGGCTCTCGTACGCGGCGTGCGCCGCCTGCAGCGCGGTGTGCGCGGCGAGGCTCGGCAGGGCGGGGGGTCGCGCGGCCTGCTCCTGGGTGAGGGCCTCGCCCAGATCGGCGGGGGTCAGGTCGTACGCCGCCTCGTCCGCGGCGGCGAGCAGCGCGCCGAGATCCGGGTACGGGCGGTGCGCGGCGAGCCTGCGGGCCCAGCGGTGGCTGCCGTGACAGGCCGCGAAGACGGCCTCCGCGTCCACGGGCGGGGCGGCGTTGAGGGCAGCGAGGCCGGCCAGGGCGGGCTCCTGTTCGGGAGTGGTGTGACGAGGGGTGCGCGTGTGGGGGCGGTCGGGCGACGCTGCGCCACGGTAGTGGACGGACTCGGCGGTCCGCCCACGGGTGCGTGAACTTCACTCGTACGGGGAGGGTTTGGGCCGCTCACGTGGACGTCCCTGGGGGGTGTCCTGGGGCTTTTGCGTGCGTCCGCGCCGGCGGGGTGGGCGGATGCCTTTTCGGGGCCGGCGCCGCCCCGCGCCTTCGGCGCGGGGGTTGCCCCCGCCCGCACGCCACCCGTTACGGGGTGTCTTGCCTGACGCCGGCGCCTTCGGGTGCGGGGTCGGTGGCGGGCCGTGCCTGCCGTGGGCGGGGTGTGGGGTTTGGGGTGGAGGGGGTTGGGGAGGTGAGCGGTCGCCGTGGGGGCGTGGAGCGTTTAGCGTCGCCGGAGGGGCCGGCAGCAGCGAGCACCGGAGGTTTTCATGGTGGACCCGCGCGGAGGGCGGCGTGCGCGGGGGCGGCACGCGCGGCTTCCCCGGCCCGTCCCTGGCGCCCGCAGTCGACTCCACGCAGTCCGCCGGTCCCTGTCCGCCGTCCGTGACCAGCTCTGGGTACTAGTCCAGAGCCTGCTCCACGCGGTCGCCCGGACCGCTTCCGACGTCGGAGGCCGGCTCCGCGCACTCGCCACGACGCCCTCCCGAACCCGGAGCCTGAACCACGCACTCGCCCGGACCGCTTCCGGCGTCCGAAGCCGGATCCGCGCACTCGCCACGACCCCCTCCCGAACCCGGAGCCTGAACCACGCGCTCGCCCGGACCGCTTCCGGCGTCCGAAGCCGGCTTCGCGCACTCGCCGGGACCGTCCGGAGCTGGTTCTCCGTCCTCGTCCGGACGACTTCCGGTGCGCGAGGTTCGTTCCGGATACCTTCCGGTGTCCGGAGCCGGTTCCGGGGGCCGCTTCCGGGCCCCGCCCGTCTGCGGGCCCGGCTCGCAGGGGGCGCCCCGCGGGGCCGGCTGCTGTGGGTGGGCGTTGCCGTCGTCATCGTCGGCGTCGCCGTGCCCGTCGGGGTCGGCCTCGGCGGGGACGGGGCGCGTCGCCCGGGCGGGCTACCCGAGCGGGCGCGGATTTCGCGGCAGGCCGCCGCGGAGCCCACGCGGTACGCCGTCGCGCCGCGGGCGCCGCGGACCGTGCCCGCGGTGCGGGTGTACCGCGCGGGAGGCGGGCCGGGGTGGCGGCCCGTGGACGGGGCGCGGGTCGTCGCACGCGCGGGGGCTCTCGCCGACGAGGCGCGCCGGGTCGCGGGGGAGCTGGGGCTCGGCAGTGGGAGCGGGCGGGGAAGGACGGGGGATGTCGAGCTGGCCCTCGACAAGGGCGTGCCGGGCGGGCGCGAGGCCTACCGGATCACCGTTCCGGTGAACGGCCCCGTGCGGATCACCGGGCCCTCCGACGCCGGCGTCTTCTACGGCACCCGCACCCTGCTGCAGGCCGTGCGCTCCGGCGGCGGCCTCCCACCGGGGGTGATCGATGACCAGCCGGACCGGGCCCAGCGCGGGTTCATGCTGGACATCGCCCGCAAGCACTTCCCCCGGGCCTGGATCGAGGAGCGGCTGGTCGAGCTGGCGGACCTCAAGTACAACCAGTTGGGGCTGCACTTCTCCGACGACCAGGCGTTCCGTATCGAGAGCGACACCCACCCCGAGGTCGTGTCCGATCCGCATCTGACGAAGGCGGACGTACGGCGGATCGTCGCGCTGGCCCGCGAGCTGCACATCGAGGTGATCCCGGAGATCGACTCCCCGGGCCATCTGGGCGCCGTCCTCGCCGCCCACCCCGCGCTGCGCCTGCGCAACGCCGACGGCGACGTCGTACCGGGGGCCGTGGACGTCACGAAACCCGCCGCCGCGCGGCTGGTCGACGAGCTGCTGGGCGAGTACGTCCCCCTCTTCCCCGGCCGCTACTGGCACATCGGCGGCGACGAGTACGCCCCCCTGCTGTCCACGGACCCCGAGGCGCGCTATCCGCACCTCGCCGCCGCGGCGCGCAGGAAGTACGGCCCGAACGGCCGCGTGCAGGACCTCGCCGTCGGCTGGCTGAACGACCGCGCGAAGGTCCCGGTGAAGGCCGGCAAGCGGGTCAAGGCGTGGAACGACGGCATCTACCCGGGCGGGGTGGCGAAGACGCCGAAGGACCGCGAGGTCGAGTACTGGACGGGCAAGGAGTACCGGGCCCGGGACCCGCAGCTGTATCTCGCGGAGGGACGGCGGCTGGTCAACCTCAACGACGAGTACCTGTACTACGTGCTCGGCGAGCCGAACGACTTCGCGTACCCGACGGGGCGGCGGATCTACGAGGAGTGGACCCCGGCCGTCGTCCGCGGCACCGCGCCCGTACCCGGAGGGCTTTCCGGCCCCGACCGGATCCTCGGCGCGCGACTGGCGGTCTGGTGCGATCTGGCGGGCGCGCAGACGACGGACCAGGTGGCGGCGGGCATCCGGCTGCCGCTGGCGGCGCTGGCGCAGAAGGTGTGGGATCCGCGGCCGCCCGCGCTCTCCTGGGCGGCGTTCCAGGAGCTGGCCGGGCGCGTACGGTGACCGAACGCCCCGTGATGTCCGGAAAAAAGACGACCGGGGCCGCTACCCCCCACAGGAGCAACCCCGGCCGCCGTCCAGGTGCGGACCGACGTTCGATCAGGCCCGCATAACCTTCAGCGCCGAAGCGAGCGGAATTGTCACATCCGCATCTGTCACGCTTCTCACACCTGGTGCGTCCCCGAAATCCCATCCCCCTGGACGCGGGCCCGTCCCGCCACGTAGCGTGCTTGGGCCCGAGCTTTCAGACGCGGGCCACACAGACGCAGGACCGGACCGAAATCGGGCCGGACATCCGGGGGTTACGGAACTGACCGCAGTGCACAAGGACGACGCGGCGCTGACCGCTGCGGTGCGCTCGGCGCAAAGCGGGGACGAGGCCGCCTTCCGCGCCGTCTACCAGGCGGTCAATCCCCGGCTGCTCGGGTACGTACGCACGCTCGTCGGCGACGCCGACGCCGAGGACATCACCTCCGAGGCATGGCTGCAGATCACCCGTGATCTGCGCGGCTTCAAGGGCGACGCGGACCAGTTCCGCGGCTGGAGCGCCCGGATCGCCCGCAACCGCGCCCTGGACCACGTACGCGCCCGCTCGCGGCGGCCCGCCGTGGGCGGCGACGAGTCCGAACTCACCGACCACGCCGCCGAGGCGGACACCGCGGCCGAGGCGATCACCGCCCAGGCCACGCGGCGCACCCTGGCCCTGATCGCGCGCCTCCCCCGCGGCCAGGCGGAGGTCGTCACGCTGCGCGTGGTGATGGGCCTGGACGTGAAGCGGACGGCGGAGCTCCTCGGCAAGCGGCCGGGGGCGGTGCGGACCGCGGCGCAGCGCGGTCTGAAGCAGCTGTCGGAGTGGCTGGACGGCGATCCGGGTGTGACGGAAACGGCGGCACGGACGCTTAAGGGAATGTGATGGCCGAAAAGCCCCTCGCATGGCTGGACGAGGAGGCCGCGGAGCTTTTGCTGCGTGGCGAGAACGTCCTGCCCGCTTCGGGTTCGGCCCGCGACCAGGCCGACGCGGACCAGCTCGCCGCGTTCATCGAGGTGCTGGCGGCCACCGGTCGGCCCGGGCGGCCGGATGGGCCGGGCCAGGAGGCGGCGGTGGCCGCGTTCCGCGAGTCCCGCACCTCACGGCGCCGCTCGCACGGCGTCCTGTTCGAGCTGACCCGCCGGCTCCGGCCGGCCCGGGCCGCGGTCGCCGTGGCGCTGCTCGCGTGCACCGCGGGCGGGGTGGCGGTGGCCTCGACGGCCGGCGTACTGGACCCGTTCAGCGACCCGTCGGCGCCCCCGTCGGCGAGTGCCTCCGCCGAACCGGACGCGTCCGTCTCCTCCGCCGGGACGCCGGAGCCCGGCGGCTCCGCGTCGGCGGGTGGGGACGGCGGGGCGCGGAGCGGTGACGGGGACGGTACCGGCGACGGCAAGGCCAAGGGCAAGGACACGGGCAAGGACGCCGGCGAGGGGCAGACCAAGGTCACCGACGCCCAGCTGGACGCGGACTGCCGCGCGTACACGAGCGCGACGAGCAGCGGCGGCAAGGCCGACAAGGCGACGATGAGCCGGCTGGCCACGGCGGCGGGCGGCAGCGGGAAGGTCGCCGCGTACTGCGCGGACCGGCTCGGCCAGGGTGCGCAGGGTTCCGACGCCACCACCCCGGAGCCGGCGCAGTCCACCCCCGACTCCGAGCAGCCCTCCACCGACGGCGGGACAGGCGTGACGGCGGAGGACACGGTGCGTTCCGACAGCGCGACGGAAGCGGCCGCGCGCTGATGTCCGACGCGTGGTCGCTGGGCCGCCGCGGGCGGTTCTGGCTGGCGGTGCCGCTCGTGCTGCTCTTCGGCGGGCTGGCGCTGGCGCAGTGGCGGGACACCCCGGGGGATCACGGCCGCCCGTTCGCCCAACGGCCGCCCGCGGACCTGCCGGAGGGCACGGCGCGGTACGCCGACTGCGGGAAGGGCGAGCTGCGGCGCAGCAAGGGGACGGGGCTCGTGGTGGGCTCGTACGGCTACAGCAACGAGGGCGGCAAGGGCGCCCCGTACCGCTTCACCGTGGGCCTCGGAGTGAACGCGCCGCGCGGGGAACGCCTCGGGCCCGCCGCCGGTTTCCGGGTGCGGCTGGAGTTCTGGGGCGCGCACGGCGAGGGGCTGCTGGCCCGGGCCGAGGGGCTGCGCCCGGTGACCCGCGGCGGCGGTTCCGGCACTGGGGCGAGCCCCTCGGCCCGTCCGGACGACCCGGTGGACGTGTCGGTGGAGCTGCCCCTGTCGGGGCTCTGCGCGGGCCTGACCTTCTGGGACCTCATGGGCCCGCACGAGGGCAACGACGCCGCGGACACCCCGCCGTTGCTGGCGACCGTCGAGGACCCGGCGACCGGTCTGAGGTTCACCACCGCCTGGCCGCCCGAGACGCCGCCCGCGCCCACGCTTCAGGCACGCGCCGCCGGGTGAGGCGGGCGCCTCCCTTACGGACGGGCGGCTGCCGTACGGACGGGCGTCAGCCCGCGATCGTGCCGTAGAGGGCGAGCGCGAGCGCCAGCAGTCCGGTGAGCGCGGCGATCGACGGGAGCGGCCAGCGCGACCGCTCCAGCGCCTCGATGCGGTGGTCGTGCTCCTCGAGGATCTTCTCGGCCTGGTCGGCGCGCTGGAGGAGCAGCGCCAGATCACCCCGGGTGGTCGCGAAGCCGACGTCGATGGCTCTGCGGACGCGTTCGAGTTCCACGGCTACTGATGCCGGGGCTTCCGGCGGCGAATCGGTCATGGGGCGGAGGGCTCCCTTCCGAAGGATTCGAACGAGTGAACGATTCTATCGGAAGTGGGCCTCAGTCCGCGGCATATGCGGGCGGCGGCACGTCGCGAATCCGCCCGGCGCCCGCACCCCGCACACCCCCGCCCACGACCCGCACCGCGACACCCGCCGCGAGCCCCGCCACCAGCCCGCTCAGCAGGGCCGGCGGAGCCGCCCCGGCCAGCGCCGACAGGGCGGCGTCCGGCACCGCGCCCCGGGCGTACGGCGCGGTGGCCGCCAGCACGGCCGCCGCGGTGCGTACGACCGCCGCGACCGCCACCGTCGCGCTCACCGCGGCCAGCGCCACGGACCACACCCCCGGGCGGCGGAGCAGCGGGACCAGATGGCGCAGGGCGGACCAGAACAGGACGACGAAGGCGACGTCCAGCGCGCGCAGCGCGAACCAGCGCCAGTCGGGGGCAGCGTCCGGGACCTGCCACACGTCGAAGAAGACCCACCGGACGACGAAGTCGTTCGCCTCCGCCAGCCGGCCCCAGCCGAAGTCCACCGCCTGCACCTCGGCGCGGAAGCGGAAGTGGTTGAGCGCGGCCAGCCAGAGGGCCAGTACGGCCGCGCCGACCGTGGCGCCGAGCCGGGCGGGGCGGTCCGTGACCGGGGGCACGGCACCCTCGACCGGTGCGGCCTCCCCGGCCTCCCCGGCCGGCGCGACGTCGAGCACCTCCGTGCTCCCGTCGTGGACACGCAGGACCGCGGTCTCCGCCTCCGGGTCCACCCGCTCCGCCGCCGCGACCGCCACCGCCGCGAACACCAGCGCCGCCGCCATCCCGAACACCGCGACGACCGGCAGCCCCTCGGCCACCCGGTGCGCGACCTGGCGGGCCGGCATGTAGTGGCCCTGGCCGCTGCCCGCCACCAGCCACGGCGCCGCGGCGGTCGTCGCCAGCACCGCCGCGGCCACCGTCCACGTCCAGCACACCGCCATGGCCACCGGCAGCCGGCGCCGGGTCGTCGGCGGCAGGTTGCGGGCGGTCCACAGCGCGCCCAGGAAGGTGACGAGGACCAGCAGCAGGGTCCGCACCCGGATCCCCGTCCGCCGGAAGCCGAGGCGGCGCGGGTCGTCGGGTCCGGCACCGTACAGGGGGTCGTGCACCCAGGCGCCCAGCCACTGGCGCACCAGGTCGCGCACCCCGTCGACGGCGCTCTGCGACGGCGGGCCGGCCACCTCCGGGCGGGCGGTCAGCCACACCAGCGCGAGGAGCGCGGCGGTCGCCGCGGCCGCCGGTATCCACGCCCGTCTGAAGGGCATACGCCCCCTCCCCTCCCCGCGGCTCCCCAGCCGATCTTGCGTTTGTGACGCACAGCATACGCACCTGGCGGTCAAGGGAGTTGAACGTGTTCAAGCAAGTCGCTACCGTCCTTCCCGTACCGCCTTTTGAACACGTTCAAGAAGGGCTGGAGCCATGGATCTCACCGTGCTCACCTATGTGCTGTACATCGCGGTCAGCATCGGGCTGACCGTCTGGGTCGCCCGCACCCTCAGCCGCAACGGCAAGGTCTTCCTCGCCGACGTCCTGCGCGGCAACGAGCAGCTGGCGGACGCCGTCAACCACCTGCTGGTGGTCGGCTTCTACCTGATCAACCTGGGCTTCATCGCCCTGTTCCTGAAGACCGGCGCCGACATCGACACCCAGCAGGAGGTCGTCGAGACACTCGCGAACAAGCTGGGGATCGTGCTGCTCGTCCTCGGCGGGATGCACCTGACCAACGTCTTCGTCCTCAACCGGTACCGCCGGCGCAGCCTGCTCGACCGCGGGCAGATCCCGCCGGTGGAGCCCGACGACTGGGCCGGCACCGCGCCGACCGCGGCCGGGATCTGACCGGCGATGCGTCTCACCCAGGACGCCGCGACCCGGGGCCCGGCACCGGCCCCGGTCCGCCGGCTGACCGTGCTGTACGACGCTGGGTGCTCGCTGTGCGTCCACCTCAGGGGCTGGCTGGTCCGCCAGCGCCAGCTCGTCCCCCTCGACCTCGTGCCCTGCGGTTCGGACGAGGCCCGGCGCCGGTTCCCGGAGCTGGACCACGCGGCCACCCGCGAGGAGATCACGGTGGTCGGCGACTCGGGTCAGGTCTACCGGGGTCAGCGGGCGTGGATCGTGGTGCTGTGGGCCCTGGCCGGCCACCGCGGCACCGCCCACCGGCTGTCCTCCGGGGCCGGGGCGGGCGTGGCCCGCGCGGCGGTGCTGGCCGCGGCCAGGTACCGCAAGGCACGGGCGGGCCGGACCTCCGCGTGGGGCGGCGGCTCGTACCAGGCCCCGGACGGCTGGCGCTACGATCCGGCCGGCGGCTGGAGCCGTACCTGCACCGAGGGCGGATGCCCCGCGCCGCCCGGTTAGTCTGTCGACCCATGAAGGCGGAAGCCGACGCGGCAGCGAACACCGGACCGGCCCCCGACGCGGATGCGGGGGCCGGCCGTTCCGCGCCCCCTTCGCAGACGCCGGCCCGTACCAAGGGCGAGGAGACCCGCGCGCTCATCCTCGAGACGGCGATGCGGCTCTTCCAGGAGCGCGGGTACGAGAAGACCACGATGCGGGCCATCGCGGCCGAGGCGGGCGTCTCGGTCGGCAACGCGTACTACTACTTCGACTCCAAGGCCGCGCTGATCACCGGCTTCTACGACCGGATGTCCCACGAGCACGCTGCCGACGCGCGCGCCCGGATGGAGGGCGTGAAGGACTTCAACGAGCGGCTGAACATCGCGGTGCTGTCCTGGGTGGACTGCGCGGCGCCGTACCACGAGTTCGCCGCGCAGTTCTTCAGCACGGCGGCCGATCCGGACAGTCCGCTCAGCCCGTTCTCCGACGAGTCGCACCCGGCGCGGGCGGAGGCCGTACAGATCTTCCGCGAGGTGCTGGACGGCTCGCAGCTGGGGCCGAAGGTCGACGCGGAGCTGCGCGGGCTGCTGCCGGACCTGCTCTGGCTGCACCTGATGGGGGTCGTCCTCTACTGGGTCTTCGACCGCACGGAGGACACCGAGCGCACCCGCGCCTTCGTCCGCCGGCTGACGCCGGTGGTGGCCAAGGTGGTCCGCCTGACGCGCTATCGCGCGTTCCGTCCGCTGGTGCGGGACGCGGTGGGGCTGATGGAGGAGTTCGTGATCCCGAAGGTGCGGGCGGGCGCGAAGCTCTGACCGTCTGTCCGTCTGACCGTCTGTCCGTCTGTCCGTCTGGCCGTCTGGCCGTCTGGCCGTCTGGCCGTCTGGCCGTCCTACGGCTGGGCGTCGGCCCGCAGCAGGACCTGGACGTCGCCCGCGTGCGCCGTGTGGGAGACGATCATCCGCGCCGGGCGCAGGCCCTCGTGGGCGAGGTAGAGCTCGCGCAGGCCCGCGAACTCCCCCGAGGACGTCGCCCGGGCCGCCGCGTCCAGCAGGGCGTAGTCCGCCGCGCCCATCAGCTCGGGGACCGCCTCCGCCAGCCCCCAGCCGTCCCACGGCAGCACCTCGACGCGGTTGAGGGCGGCGAGGTCCTTGAGCAGGTTGGCCAGCACCTCGGGCAGTCCGCGCAGCGCGGGCAGGTGGCTCACGCCGAAGGTCTGCGGATCGCGCCGGCCCGTACGGCAGGCGCGCCAGGCGTCGCCCGCCACCAGGAACCGGTCCCGGGGGACCCGCAGCGGGTCGAAGGACACGGCGTACCCCTCCTTCTCGGTGCGCGCGGCGACCGGGTCGGAGAACAGCTGCGCGTCCGCGAGCGTCCAGCCGCGCTCGTCGTCCCAGTACTCCGTCACCCAGTGGTCCTCGTGGAAGCCCTCGATGAAGTACGTCGCGAACCCGCAGCGGATCCGCGCGGGCACGCCGGCGCGCCGCAGCAGGGCGCTGTGCAGCAGGGAGAAGTCGCGGCAGGTGCCGACGAACCGGTCGGCGAGCGGGCGCGGTTCGGTCAGGGGCGAGGGGTTGCGCGCGAGGACGAGGCGCAGGATGTCCGCCGCGTACCGGGTGTCGGGTTCGGCGTCCAGCCGGCCGTCCGGCAGCTCCACCTCGAACCGCCAGGACACCTCGGCCCGGTGCAGCACCAGGCCGCGGACCAGCCCCGCCAGCTCCCCGGGGTCCGCGGGCAGCCCGTCGAGCTCCGGGAGGGCACCCGGGTCCGAGGCGGAGCTCGGGCGGAGGTAGAAGGCGCGTTCGGCGTCGGTCAGCATCGGCGTACTCCCGGACCAGCGGCAGCGATCTGATCAGGCTGACAGGAATTCGGCGAATTGTTCAAGGAGCCGTCGGGCCTCTTGACCTTCCCGATAGGGTCGATCCCTTTGCGTGTACGGGGCAGTGGTCCCGCTCCTACGTGGGGCGGTCCCGCCCGGCCTCGTCGCGCTCGGCCTCCACCATCACCCGGCGCAGGAGTGCGGACAGTTGCCCCCGTTCGGCCTTGCTGAGGACGCCGAGCAGCCGCTCCTCCTCGTGGCCGAGCATGCCCAGCGCCTCCCGCCACGCCTTCTCCCCCGCGCTCGTCCATCGCACGTCGACGCGGCGGCGGTCGGCGGCGGAGGGTGTACGGCGGACGAAGCCGCGGTGCTCGAGGGCGTCGAGGCGGCCGGTGACGGACGCCGGGGCGAGGCCCAGGTCGCCGGCCAGCTCGGAGGGCGTGGCCCGGCCGCGGCGGCCGGCGAGCTTGTGCAGGGTGTCGAACTCGTGCCGCTCCAGGCCGGTGGCCTTGAGGGACCGTTCGCGGGCGCGGCGCAGATGCTTGGTCAGCAGCATGGCGCGGGTGACGGTGCCCTCGACGTCCGGGTCGAGGTCCGGCAGGACGGGCAGCCAGCGTTCGACGTGGTCGTCGGTCCAGTCGCGGGGGGCGGGCATGGCGTCATGGTAGCGGCCTCCCGTCGATAATTCGTTGACGAATTATTCGGCGCCGAAGTAGTTTGCGGTCATGCCTGCCACCGCGAAGCCCCAAGACGCCGCCGCCGTCCACCCGTTGCGTACGCGGCCCTTCCAGCTCGTGTTCGCCAGCCGTGCGCTGGCGCTGCTGGGCGACGCCGTCATCCCCGTCGCGCTCGCCCTCGCCGTACTGCGGATCACCGGCTCCAGCAGCGATCTGGCGCTGCTGCTCGGGTGCGCGCTCGTACCCCGGCTGCTGCTCCTGCCCGTCGGCGGGGTGGCCGGCGACCGCTTCGACGTGCGGACGGTCGCCGTGGTCACCGCGCTCGTACGGGCCGCGGCCCAGGTCTTCGTCGGCGTACAGCTGCTCGGCGGGGAGCCGCGGCTGTGGGAGCTGGCCGCGGCGGAGGCGGTCGGCGGGGTGGCGACGGCGTTCGCCCAGCCGGCGTTCTCGCCGCTGGTCATCGGGACCGTGCCGGGGCCGGGTCGGCAGCAGGCCAACGCCGCCGTCGGGGCCGCGGCCAGCGCGGCGCGCCTCGGCGGGCCGGGGCTGGCGGCGGTGCTGGTGTTCGGGGCGCAGCCGGGGTGGGCGTTCGTCGCGGTGGGGCTCGGCTTCGCGCTGAGCGCGGCCCTGCTGGCGCCCGTGCGAGTGCCCCATGTGCCCGGGGAGCGGCGGGCGTTCGCCACCGATCTGCGGCAGGGCTGGCGGGAGGTGCGCTCGCGCGACTGGTACTGGAGCAGCCTGATCGCGCACGCCGTGTGGAACGGCGGCGCCGCGGTGCTGGCCACGCTCGGGCCGGTCATCGCCGAGCGGGAGCTGGGCGGCGAGGGCGTCTGGGTGGTCATGTCGGTGGTCGCCGGGGCCGGGCTGCTGCTGGGGTCGCTGCTGGCGGGCCGGGCGCGGCTGCGCAATCCGGTGCTGGCGGGGAACGCCGTGCTCGCCCTGTACGCCGCGCCGCTGGCGCTGCTGGCGGTGCCCGCGCCGGCGGCGGTGGTCGTACCGGTGTACGGGCTGGCGATGGCGGGGCTGGGGTTCCTCAACCCGGTGTGGGAGACGGCCGTCCAGCAGGCGGTGCCGGCGGAGGTGCTGGCGCGGGTGGTGTCGTACGACTGGCTGGTCTCGCTCGCCGCGATGCCGCTCGGCTATGTGCTGGGGCCCCTGGCTGCGGAGGCCTGGGGGCCCGGCGTGCCGCTGGCGGTCGCGGCGGCGCTGGTGGGCGGGTCGTGTCTGGGGACGGCGCTGGTGCCGGGGGTGCGGGCGTTCTCGCTGCGGCCCGCGGAGCGGGTTGTCAGTGGGGTGGCCTAAGGTCGTGGTTGCAACACTTGTTCGGCCTGTACGGGGAGGACCGATGCCGACGACGGACCTGCGGGCGGCGGTGACCGCGCGCTACACCGAGGTCAACGGGGAGCATCCGATGACCGCGGCCGACGACGCCTATGTGAGCGCGCAGTTCACGGTGCTCGAGGAGCTGTGCGCGACGCGCGGCCGGGACGCGGCCGAGGTACGGGAGCTGATGCTGGCCGGCCGGCTGCCGCTGCCCGCGTATCTGCGCTCGGACGGCGCGGAGATGGTGCCGGTGGACTACTTCGCGCTGGCGGACCGCGCGGGCGGCGTGGACGCCCTGCGCGCGTGGTTCACCGCGCACTGGGCGGACCCGGCCCGGGGCGCGGAGGAGTGGGAGGCGTACCTCAGCGGCCGGTACGTGTGCCTGGTGTCGGTCACACCGACGACGATCCAGCGCAAGGACCAGCTGGTCGCAGCGATAGAGACGACCCTCGCGACCCCGGCCCCGCAGTCCCCGGAGTGGCTACGGGACCTGCACGCCCTGGTGGACGAACTCCACGTCCTGGAACCGTCGTTCACGCAGTACGACCGCCTCCGCTTCGGCGGCCCGACATCACGCGACCGCTGCATAACGGCGGTCCGCGAACGCTACCCGCGCCGCTCGTCGAGCCCGTCGGGCGTCTGACACGGAGACGCCCAGCGCCCGCGGCCAGGCATTCGGGCGGAGGGCCACCCCCAGCCCGTCCGGCGTTTGAGGACGAGGCGCGCAGCGCCGACACACCGGCGGCCAGGCACGAGGGCGGAGGGCCCAAACCCAGCCCGTCCGGCGTTTGAGGACGAGCGCCGCAGGCGCGATGCGGGCGCAGCCCGCGACGGGGGGCCGGGGGCGGAGCCCCCGCAGCGGGAGGTGAGGGACGGACGCTCACCCCACCGCGCGGGTGACGCGCGCCGCGAGCTCGCGGAGGTGCTCGCCGAGCGCCGCCGGCTCATGGACGGTGAAGTCGCACCCGAGCATCGCCAGCCGATACCCCACCCACTCCAACGCCTCCGCCTCCATCCGCAACCGGCACGCATCCTCCCCCACACGCTCCAGATGCGACGCCGCATCCCCGAGCCGGGGAGCGATCTCCCGATAGGGAGCGTGCAGCGTGACGTCCACGCGATACGACGCCCCCTCCCGAGTCATCCGCGAGGCGATGAACGCGGCAGGGTCCTTCGCGGGCAGCGACCGCGCAGCGAACCGCACACCCGTGAGGAACGGCTTCGTGACCCGGTCCACCCGGAACACCCGCCAGTCCGCACGGTCGTCGTCCCACGCCACGAGGTACCACTTGCGCCCCGCCGACACCAGCCCGTGCGGCTCGACCAGCCGCTTGCTCTCCGCCCCGTCCCCCGCCCGATAGCCGAAGCGAAGCCTCTCCCGCGAGGCGGACGCCGTGGCCAGCGTCGTGAGCACCGCGGGGTCGATGCGCGGACCCTGCCAGCGGTTGAGGGAGGACGTCGCCGACCCCAGCGCCTTCACCCGCCGCCGCAGCCGCGACGGCAGCACCTGCTCGAGCTTGGCCAGCGCCCGTACCGACGCCTCCTCCACGCCCTCCACCTCGTGCCCCGCCGCGCTGCGCAGACCGACGGCGATGGCCACCGCCTCGTCGTCCTCCAGCAGCAGCGGCGGCATGGCGGTGCCGGCCACCAGCCGGTAGCCGCCGACGGCGCCCATCGACGCCTCCACCGGATAGCCGAGATCGCGCAGCCGCTCGACGTCCCGGCGCACCGTCCGCGTCGTCACGCCGAGCCGCTCGGCCAGCTCGCTTCCCGGCCATTCCCGGGGTGTCTGCAGCAGTGAGAGGAGCTGCAGCAGCCTCTTCGGAGTCTCCGTCGTCATGTTTTCCAGACTGCCCGCCAACTAGGACCGAACCTGTCCTACATGGGGTCTAGCTTAGAGGCATGACCTCAAAAGACACCCTCGAAGCCACGAACGGCAAGGACGCCGCGGCCGCCGACCGGCGCCGCTGGATCGCGCTCGCCGTCCTGCTGACGGCCTCGTTCATGGACCTGGTGGACGCGACGATCGTCAACATCGCGCTGCCGTCCATCCAGCGGGACTTCGGCTCCACGTTCAGCACGCTGCAGTGGGTGACCGCGGGCTACGCCCTCGCGTTCGCCATCGGTCTGATCACGGGCGGCCGCCTCGGCGACATCTACGGCCGGCGGAAGGTCTTCCTGCTCGGTGTCGGCGGGTTCACGCTGGCCTCGCTGCTGTGCGGCATCGCCGCCGACCCGGGGATGCTGATCGCATCGCGGCTGCTGCAGGGCGCGATGGCCGCGCTGATGGTGCCGCAGGTGCTGAGCATCATCCACGTCACGTTCCCCGCGCACGAGCGCGGCAAGGTCTTCGGGATGTTCGGCGCGGTCGTCGGCCTCGGCGCGGTCTCCGGCCCGCTGCTGGGCGCGCTGCTCACCGAGTGGGACATCGCGGGGCTCGCCTGGCGCCCGATCTTCCTGATCAACCTGCCGGTCGGGATCGCCGGCGTGATCCTCGGCCGCCGCTTCATCCAGGAGTCGAAGGCCCCGCACGCGCTGCGCCTGGACCTGGTCGGCATGCTGCTGGTCACGCTCGGCTTGCTGGCGCTGCTCTACCCGCTGACCACGGGCCGCGAGCACGACTGGCCGGTGTGGGGCTTCGTCTCGATGGCCGCGAGCCTGCCGGTGCTGGCCCTGTTCGTCGCGTACGAGCGCTACAAGGGCCGTAAGGACGGCTCGCCGCTGGTGGAGCTCGGGCTGTTCAAGGTGAAGAGCTTCGCGGCCGGCATCGGCGTGCAGATCGCCTTCTCCACCACGATGGGCATCTTCTTCCTGGTCTGGACGCTGTACATGCAGCTGGGCCTGGGCTGGTCGGCGCTGCACGCGGGTCTGACCGGGGTTCCGTTCTCGATCGCGTGCTCGGCCGCGGCCGGCATGTCGGTGGGCAAGCTCGCCCCCCGCCTCGGCGCCCGGCGCACGCTGCAGACCGGCGCGCTGACGATGGCCGCGGGCGCCCTCGTCTACCTCGGCTTCGCGGAGCGGTACGGCGCGGGCATCGCGTCCTGGCAGATGGCGCTGCCGTTGGTGCTGATGGGCGCGGGCATGGGCCTGGTGTTCGCGGTGCTGACGGACGCGGTGCTCTCCGAGGTCCCGCAGCAGCACGCGGGTTCGGCCTCGGGCCTGATCAACACGACCAACCAGATGGGCTTCGCCCTGGGCCTGGCCTTCACCTCGGTGGCGTACTTCTCGGTCGTCGACGACCGGATCGCGGTGGAGCGGGCGGGTGCCTTCGTCACGGCCTTCGGGCACGCGATGTGGTGGGTCGCGGGGATCCTCGGCGTCGTCTTCCTGCTGATGTTCGCCCTCCCCAAGCGCACGGCATCCGCGCACACGGAGGCGCCGGCGGAGTCCGCCGAGGCCCAGGAGGAGGAGCGGGAGCTCGTCGCGGCGGGGTGACACCGAGGTCACGGCGCGACAGGCGAAGGGCGGCGGGTCCGACGGACCGGCCGCCCTTCGGCGCGTACGGCGGCCTCAGCCCTCGACCAGGTTCACCAGGGGGAACGCGATCGGCCGGCCCCTCGGCACGGTGCAGGTCCGCTCGGCGTGACCGCCGAACGTCCCGGCCAGGAACCAGATGTCGTCCGGCTGGTTGCGCGCGCAGTCCGCACCGCTGTCGTCGGTGACGGGGTTGGTCGCCTCCGGTTCGCCGGCGGCCCACTCCCACCACCGGCTCGGCGGCGGACGGCGATGAGTTCGCGGTCGTGGGCGGGTCTTGATTCGGGGATGCCCTGCCCGTAACGACGTGTCTGGAGGCGACCATGGCGGACCGCGAGGACTTCGCGCGGCTGGCCGATCCGTACCGGGGGGAGTTGCTCGCCCACTGCTACCGGATGCTCGGGTCCGTGCACGACGCCGAGGACCTGGTGCAGGACACGTACGTACGGGCGTGGCGGGCGTTCGACCGGTTCGAGGGGCGGGCGTCGGTACGGGCCTGGCTGTACCGGATCGCGACCCGTGCCTGTCTGACCGCGCTGGAACGCCGCGGGCGCCGGCCGCTGCCGTCGGGGCTGGGCGCACCTGGGGCGTTCCCGGAGCTGGGCGCGGGTCCGGTCGTCGACGCGGTGGAGTGGCTGGAGCCCTATCCGGGCGGCGGGCCGGACGATCCGGCGACGGCCGTGGCCGCACGGGAGAGCGTGCGGCTGGCGTTCGTCGCGGCGCTGCAGCATCTGCCCGCGCGGCAGCGCGCCGTACTGCTGCTGCGGGAGGTGCTGGGGTGGTCCGCCGCCGAGGTGGCGACACTGCTCGACACCTCCACGCCCGCCGTCAACAGCGCGCTGCAGCGCGCCCGGGCGCAGCTGCGGGCGGTCGCGCCGCAGGAGGACGACACCGCGCCGGTGCTGTCCGACGAGGCGGCGCAGGGGTTCCTCGAGCGGTACGTGGAGGCGTTCGAGAAGGCCGACGTGGCGGGCCTGGTGGCGCTGATGCGCGAGGACGTGGTGGTGGAGATGCCGCCGACGGCGGTGTGGTTCCGGGGCCGGCGGGACGCGGAGGTGTTCTTCGGCGGGAGGGTGTTCCGCTTCGGCCCCGGGTACTTCCGGCTGCTGCCCGTCACGGCCAACGGACAGCCGTCGTTCGCGACGTACGCCCGCACGGAGCACGGGCGTTACGAGGCGCACACGCTGCAGGTGCTGGAGCTGGGCGCGGGCGGCTTCGCCCGGATCACCGCGTTCCGCGACCGGCCGTCATACTTCACGCGCTTCGGGCTCCCCGAGGTGCTGCCGGACTGATCCGTCCGCCGTCGTGCGATGAGTCGGACCCTCCTCGCGGGTCTCATTCCCGTCAACTCACCGGGTACGAAGCGGGAGACCGAAGCAATGCCGTACGACGAATCGAAACGCCACCGGACGTGGACGCTGCTGCTGGCGTCCCTCGGTGGCTTCATGGCCACCCTGGACACGCTGGTGGTGGCCACCGCACTGCCCGTGCTGCGCGTCGATCTGGGCGCGAGCCTCGCCGATCTGGAGTGGACGGTCAACGCCTACAACCTCGCCCTCGCCTGCCTCATCCCCACCGCCGCCGCCCTCGGCGACCGGCTGGGACGGCGGCGGGTGTTCGTGACGGGGCTGGCCGTGTTCACCGCCTCCTCCGCCGCCGCCGCGCTGGCGGGCGGCGCCGGAGCGCTGATCGCCGCGCGCGCCGTGCAGGGCGCGGGCGCGGCGCTGATCCTGCCGCTGACGCTCACGCTGATCAGCGACGCGTTCCCGGCCGAGAAGCGGGGGCTGGCCATCGGCCTGTGGGGCGGGGTCAGCGGCGTGGCCGTCGCGGCCGGACCGCCGGTCGGCGGGGCGATCCTGGAGGGCATCAGCTGGCAGTGGATCTTCTGGCTGAACGTGCCGGTCGGGCTGGCGCTGATCCCGCTGTCGCTGCTGAGGCTGCGCGAGAGCCGCGGCCCGCGTCCGCAGCTGGATCCCGCCGGGCTGGTGCTGGCCGGGGCCGGGCTGTCCGCGCTGACCTGGGGGCTGGTCCGGGCGCCGGGCAGCGGCTGGGGCAGCACGGAGGCCGTCCTCACGCTTGCCGCCGGGGCGCTGCTGCTGGCGGCGTTCCTCGGCTGGGAGCGGCGGGCGCCGTCGGCGATGCTCCCGCTGGGGTTCTTCCGGCGGCGGGACTTCAGCGCGGCGAACGGGGTCGCGTTCCTGCAGCTCGTCTCGCTGTTCGGGGCGCTGTTCATGTTCGTCCAGCTGATGCAGACCGCGCTGCGGTACTCCCCGCTCGAAGCGGGCGTGCGCATCCTGCCGTGGACCGCGACACCGGTCGTCGTGGCGCCGCTGGCCGGTGCGCTGGCGGACCGGATCGGCAACCGGCCGCTGCTGGTCGGCGGGATGGCGCTGCAGGCGGCGGGGCTGGCCTGGGTCGCCTCGGCGGCGGGCGTGGACGCGTCGTACGGCGACCTCGTGGGCGGGCTGGTCACCGCGGGCGTGGGCATCTCCATGTGCCTCGCGCCCGTCGCCAACGCCGTGGTCGGTGCGGTGCCGCCGGCCGAGGCGGGCGTGGCGTCGGGCGTGAACAACGCCGTACGGCAGCTCGGCGGGGCGGTGGGCGTCGCCGTGGCGTCGGCGGTCTTCGCGCACAGCGGCGGGTACGCCGACGCCCGGTCGTTCCTCGACGGCTTCACCCCGGCGGTCTGGGTCACGGCGGGGGTGGCGGCGCTCGCGGTCCCGGTGGCGCTGTTCACGGCGCGGCCCGCCGCGCCCGCGCCGGCGCCGGACGTCGGGGCTGAGGACCGGGGGCGGCGGGCGGTGGTGTGAGGCGGGGTGCCGCCCTCCCGGGCCGGGTGCCGCCGACATGCGGGCGGTGGCACCCGGGGCTATAAGTGCTGGTAGCCAAGGCGGCGGCCCGGTGGGCGGCGGCTGGACCAACACGAGACCCCCGGGAGACCGCCGTGCCCCCAGCCGAATCGCCGTCGCCCTATGAGCCCCGGCCGCAGTCCGGGGAGTACGGCTCGTCGTCGCCGTCGTACGGATCGTCCCCGTCGTACGGCGGATACGACGGCCAGCCCGCCCCGTACGACGGCCACGCCGCCTCGTACGACGGTTACTCCGCTCCGTACGACGGCTACTCCGCCCCGTACGACGGCTACTCGGACGGCCACGTCCAGTCGGCCCGGCCCCGCGTCGACGCCGGGCGGCTCTGGGCCGGGGGCGTGATCACCGCGCTGGTCGCGGCGCTGACCGCGCTCGTCGCGCTGGTGCTCGTACGGGGCGTGTTCGGGCTGTCCGTCTTCGCGCCCGAGGGCGACGGGGCGATGGGCGACGCCACCACCGGCGTCCTCGCGATCGGCTCCGCGGTGGCCGCGCTCGCCGCGACGGCGGTGCTGCACCTCCTGCTGCTCGTGGCGCCGCAGCCGGGCCGGTTCTTCGCCTGGATCATGACGCTGGCGACGGCCTTCATGGTGCTGCTGCCGTTCACCCTGTCGGCCGACACCGACGCCAAGCTGGCCACGGCGACGGTGTACCTCGCGATCGGCGTCACCATCGGCGCGCTGCTGTCGGCCGTGGCCCGCAGCGCGGTCCGGCCCGCGCGGTAGGGCCGCGGGGCCGGGGTGCGGGCCGTCGGTCAGTAGGAGGGCCCCTGCGGGTAGCCGCCCTGGACGGGGTAGGGCGGGATGCCCGAGCCGGGGGTCAGGCCGAGGCTGTGCTTGACCTCCTGCATGGAGGTGAGCTTGCGGACGAAGAGGATGGCGAGGACCGCCGCGGCGATGTCCAGCACGTCCGCGAGCATCATCTGGCCGATGGCGTCGCTCAGCGCGTCCGGCTCCTCCGCGTTGTTGTACGCGGTGGCGGAGAAACGGTCGATGATCGTCGAGGCGACGAACAGGGCCCACCAGCCGGTGACCAGACCCGTCTTGGCCACCTGCCACGTGCCGCCGGGCGGCGGCGGGGTGCTGGCCTGCCAGACGTCGTTGGCGATCTTCTTCGGGATGAAGAAATTGCCGATGGGGATGAACCAGCCGCCGATGGCCCAGCCCGGAGAGTGCCGCAGCACGGAGGCGTCGAACAGCTCCGCGTTCTTGCGGGCCTTGAAGAACCACACGATGAACACCACACCGGTGGCGACCAGGGCGATCAGCTGCAGCACGCCCGTCAGCCCGTACAGACCGTCCGCGGCGTCGATCTCGCTGTCCGTGGCGGTCTCGATCCGGTCCAGCAGGCTCCGCACGTGGGCGCCCGCGAAGAGCGAGAAGACGTCGGCCGCCATGCACAGCCCGAGCAGCGCGTACAGCGCCACGGCCAGCCCGCCGAGCCTGCTGAAGGAAGGCGGCGGGGGGTATCCGTACGCCGGCTGCCCGGCATAGGGCATGCCGTGCGGGGGCTGCCCGGCGTACGGCATGCCCGGCTGCGGCTGGCCCGCGTACGGCATCCCCGGCTGGGGCTGCCCGGCGTAAGGCGTCCCCGGCTGGGGCTGACCGGCGTACCCGGGCCCGCCCGGCTGCTGCGGCGGGGTCAGGTCGTACGGGGTCGTCCGGCCGTCGCGCGGGGTGTTGAACGCCGTCGGCGCCTCACCGAAGCCCGCCGGCTCCGGCGCGGGTGCGGACGGCGCGGCGTCCTTCGTGAGCGTGGGAGCTTCGGCCCCGGCGCAGTCGGCGCAGCGGCCGTCGGGCGTGGTGGCGGGCTGGTTGCCGCACGTGCTGCAGAGCATGTCGTCCCCCTGTTCGGCGCGGCCTCCCACCGCGATGGCGAGCGGAATCTACGTCAGCCGGAGTGGCCCCGTCCACCTCCGTGGCACGGCCATCTTTCACAGCTGGCTCACGATCGACGGATCGGTGATCGAATCGTCGTCGGCCAGCAGCATCGCCTTGCTGAGGATGACGGCGAGGGTCCGGTCGCCCTCGAAGGGCAGGTATCCGCCGCCGTCCGGCGTCGCTCCCCCGGCCTGCGGCACGATGCACAGATAGCGGTCCTGGGGGGCGATCAGGATGTTCCCGGAGCCCAGATGGATCTTGTACGTGTGCCGCCGCCCCTCGACGTACAGGAACCGGCCGTCGATCCGGCTGCGGTCGCGTATCGCGAGGCGCGGCAGCAGCCGGCCGAGCAGTTCGCGCCGGGTCTCGGCGGTCTGCGACAGCTCGCCGAAGCTGTACTCCGCCCAGTACTCGCGGTGGCGTCCGCCGGGGCCGCCGTCCTGCCAGGCCGGGTCGTTGCCGACGCTGGCGACGCCGACGAACAGGTCGACGTCGCGCAGGACTTCGCTGAGCACCACGGGCGGGATGTCGGCCAGGGGCAGGGGGTCGGCGGACAGGCCCTCACCCCACGTGTCGCGGCGGTAGCCCCCGCCGCCCGCGTGGGCGGTGTTGCCCCGCGACCCGGACGGGTAGAAGCGCACCTGGTCGGTGGCCAGCCGCAGATAGGTGCCGGGGGACGCCAGCTCGTGGTGGTCCACGCCCTCGACCCAGAACTCGGCCCGCAGCCCCCACTCGGGGAGCTCCCGCTCCGCCGGCGGGAACTCGTCGTCCACCGCCAGCCGCAGCTTGTCCCGCCAGCCGCGGGCCGCGGCCAGGGCGTGGAACTGGTGCTGGCGCAGGATGTGCGCCGCGAAGCGGTTGGAGTACGTGCCGGTGGCGCGCTCGGCGTCCGTCAGCACGTACACCTCGCGGTGGGCCTGCTTGAACGGCTGGGTGACGCCGTGCCGTTCGAGCCACGCGCGCCAGGCGAGCACCTCGTCCGTGTCACGGCCGACGGGATGCCACAGCTCGACCTCCGAGCCGTCCGAGGCGGCGACCGGAACGCCGTCCACGCCACGCAGCGCGCCGTCCGCGAAGCCGCAGGACGTGCCGTCCACGGTCCACAGCAGCCGTCGCGCGAGGGCGCCGACCAGGGGGTGGTCCAGGTGGCGCGCCCGCCAGACCCGGTACGTCCACTGCCTGCGGGCCGCGAACTGGCGGTCCAGGCGCTCGGACTGGGCGGTGAGCATCTTGTCGATGTCCTTCACCCGGGCCCTGAGCGCCTTCAACTCCTCGGCGTGGTCGCGGCGTACGGCGGCGGGCGGGCTCTTGACCGCCTTTCCAGCGGCGTTGCGCCAGCCCAGCACCGCCTTGCTCCCCTGTACGGCCAGCTCCGCCACGGCTCCGCCGAGTTCGTGCGTGCTGCTCCCCGCCCCGTTCAGCCCGTACGCCGGCACGGCCAGCTCCTCGACCTCGGCGCGGCTCAGCCCGAGCGCCTGAGCGCGGGCGTCCAGGGCGGTGTTGATCTGCTTCAGCGTCGTCCGGAACGTCACCCGGGCGGACAGCCGCGCCAGCTCCGCCAGCGCCTCCTCGCCGTCGATACGGCCGAGCGCGACGACACCGGCGCCCGCGACCCGGGGGCTGCGGGGTCCGACGCCGGGCACCTTCCGCAAGGAGGTCTCGACGAGGTGACCGAGGGCGCGCGCGGTGTCGGCGTGCGGCGGGAGGAAGGACAGCAGCCAGGCGATGCCGCGGAGCGCGTCCGCGTTGAACGGGTCGTAGGTGTCGTTCGCTCCCGCGTCATAGGTGTCGGTGAACGGGAGGGTGCGCGGGCGGCCCACCGGGACCAGCCAGGACACCAGACGCTCGCGTACGGCATCCGCGCCCAGTTCGCCGATCAGGGCCCGTGCGGCCTTCTCCCATCGGGCCGACGGCCTGGCGGCGGACGCGGTACGGGCATGGACCACCAGCCGCCGCCACGCCTCGCCCAGCGCGGGCAGCTCGGCGAGCACCGGATCGGACCACGCCTCGCCCGGGTTCAGTACCGGATCCGCAAGTCCGCTCACCAGCTCGGCCAAGGCGTCCTTGCCGTACCAGGCGGTGAGATGGCTACGGCGGATCACCGCGACGAACTCCGGCGGGAGCGCGCGGCCCTCGGCGAGTTCGAGCCGGGCGAGCCGCTGCAGCTGGTGGGTGTCCGTGAACACGTCGTGCCGGGCGGCGACCCGCATCCGCTCGGGGATGTGGTCCAGGGGCGACCGCGACGGATCGACGCGCAGCCGGCCGAGCAGGCGGACGATGCTGCGCTGCACGAAGATCCCCGCGCCGCCCGCCACCGCGTCGTGCCGGTCCAGCAGCGCGTCCGTCAGCCTCCCGTGGCACCCGTCGCCGAGCGCCCTCAGCTCCTTGAGTAGCCGCTCGATCACCGGCCGCGACTCCTCCCCGCCCCAGTCGTCGCCGCACCGCTCCCCGACCGCGAGCAGCTCGTCCACCAGCGGCTGCGGATCGCCCGCGCGCAGCGCGGTCATCGCGTCCGCCGGGCGCGGACCGGCCGGGGCCGTCATCCGCCCACCAGCGGTACCAGCTTCAGGAACGTGACCTCCGTGCCCAGGGGCAGCTCTATCTCCTCGTCCAGCTCCTCGATCTGGCGGTCCCCCACCAGCACCAGGAAGCCGTTGCGGCCGAAGGCGGCGACCGCCAGCCCGTACTGCTTCTCCGGGTCGATGCGGCGGCGCTCGCGCAGCGCGTAGCCGTTGAGCGTGCGCTCGGCGTCCGTGGGCTGGACCAGGCCCCGGAAGAACTCGGGCGTACGGGCGTTGTACTCCGCGACCTCCTGGAACACCCGGCGCCGGATCAGCTCGCGCAGCGTGAGCCGCTCCTCGGCGATGTCCAGCGCCCAGGCGTCGCCCCGGGTGCCCGCGGTCGTCTCGTCGACGAAGGTGACCGTTGTCATGAGGAGGACGGTAGGGGGCGGGTCTGACAACGCGAAGCCTCGCGGCAGGGGTTGCGGCCGGGCCGGGTCCGATGTCAGTGGGTGGCGATAGCTTCGGCGGCATGGAGAACGAGGAGGGGTCGGCCGCACGGCGCCGGGAGGCGATGCGGTCGCACGAGAGTGCCTGTACGGGGTGGGACGCACCGCCGTGGCACCTGCGCCAGGACCATCGCGGGCTGGGCTGGACGGTGGCCGAGGCCGAGAGCCTGTTGGGCCGTCTCGCCGGCGACGGCGCCGTGGTGACGCCGCACCGGTTCCGCGAGGGCTTCGTGTATCTGCTGCCGATACCGCTGACCGCCGCCGCAGAGGCGTCCGCGGCCGAGCGGGAGCGGCTGCGGCCGCTGCTGTCGGCGGTGCGCGCGCTGCTGCCGGGCCGCGCGTACAGCGACGCGGCGGTGCCCTTCCGCAACCGGATCGACGTGCTGCTCGGGGACGTCCCGCAGGACGGCGCCGGTCTGCGGGCGGACCTTCTCGACGACCTCGACGGCTACGGCCCCTCGATGCGCCGTGCCCACGCCGGACTGCTGTCCTCGCCCGGTGTGGCCGCCCTACTCGTCCACGCACGCTCGCTCGGACAGGTCCGGCCCACCAAGCGCTGGCAGAAGCGGGCGACCGAGCTGACCGCCGCGGCACCGCGCGGGGCCGAGGCGGTACGCGCACTCGTGACGGGTCTCGCGGCCCAGCCCGAGAACGAGGTCGTCACCTTCGCCCACTCCGAGGACGGCTGGCGCTTCGACGGCATCGTCAGCGACGGCAACGCCGTCCTCGCCCGCGGCCTGATCTGGATCGCCGCAGCCCTCGACGAGGCGTGGGTGGTGCCGGCCGTCGGGGAGATCGCGCGGAGCACCGGGACCGGGGTGGGCGGTTCCGGCGGCTGGTGCCGCAGCCAGCCCGTGGCGACCGGCGCGGCCGCCGCCCTCGGCAGCTTCGGCGGCGAGCAGGGCGCCCAGGCGATCCAGGCACTCGCCCGCGTCAAGGACAAGGTGCGCAACCGCACCGTGCTCAAGGGCGTCGCGCGCGCCGTCGCCGACATAGCCGAGCGCAGCGGGATCACGCCCGCGCAGCTGCGCGAGCGGTCGATACCGGACGCCGGCCTGGACGCGGCGGGCGTCCGGCGGGTCACGCTCGGCGCGTACACCGCGGTACTCGCCGTGACCCCGGACCGCGCCGCGGAGTTGAGCTTCCGCGGGCCCGCGGGAGCGGTGCTGAAGTCCGCCCCGAAACAGGTGCGTGAGGCGCACAAGGAGGAGCTGACCGGGCTCAGGGCGGAGCTGAAGCAGCTGCGCTCCCTGCTGGCCTCGGAGCGGCAGCGGCTGGAGGACCAGCTGGCCGCAGGGACCGTGTGGCCTGCCACGGACTGGCGGCGCTACTACCGCGACCACCCTGTGACGGGGGTGTTCACCCGCGCGCTGCTCTGGGAGTCCAGCGGCGACGGCGGCGGTACGTGGCAGGTCACACTGGGTGGCGACGGGGTGAAGGACGGCGATCTGGTCCGGCTCTGGCATCCGGTACGGGCCGGGTCCGGGGAGACCCTGGCGCTGCGGGAGGAGTTGACGGGGCGGGAGCTGCGCCAGCCCTTCAAGCAGGCGTTCCGCGAGATCTACCTGCTCACCCCGGCCGAGGAGGGCACCCGCGGCTATTCCAACCGCTTCGCGGCGCACCTCCTGCGCTATCCGCAGGCGCGGGCGCTGATGGTGGAGCGCGGCTGGCTGAGCCACGCGCTGGGCTACCACAGCGAGGGGTACGCGGCCGAGGCGGTGAAGGAGCTGCCGCCGGCCGGGCACCTGCCGGGCGCGCGGACGGAGTTCTGGCGGGCCCGCTTCTTCATCGAGCTGGTGGAGAGCGACGAGGAGCGGTGGGGCGTACCCGCGCTGTGCGCGACGGACCAGGTGCGCTTCGAGCGCCGGCGCGGTCCGCGCGGGGAGTGGACGGCCGCGGACGTCACCGAGGTACCGCAGCCGGCGCTCTCCGAGGCGCTGCGCGACGTCGACCTGTTCGTCGGCGTGGCCTCGATCGGCGCGGATCCGGAGTGGCACGACCGGGGCGCGGAGCGGACCCACGACTACTGGCGCCGCTACTCCTTCGGCGAGCTGGGCGAGTCGGCGCTGATCCGCCGGGAGGCGCTGGCGCGCCTGCTGCCCCGGACGAAGCTCGCGGACCGCACGGAGCTCGACGACCGCTGGCTGCGGGTGCGGGGCAGCCTGCGCACGTACCGGATCCATCTGGGCTCGGGGAACATCCTGATGGAGCCGGACGACGCGTATCTGTGCATCGTGGCCGACCGGGTGAAGGGGCGCTCCCCGGGCAAGGTCTTCCTGCCGTTCGAGGAGGGGATGCTGTCGGTGATCCTGTCGAAGGCGTTCCTGCTGGCGGACGACGCGCGCATCACGGACGAGACGATCCTGGGCCAGATATCCCGGTAGCCGGGCCCCGGGCGGGTGCGTCTCACGGGGGAAGACGCACCCGCCCGGGCGCTCACGCGGCGCGGGCTCACGCGGCGCGCGCGAGGCGCGGGCTCACTCGTCGAGCGTGATGCTCAGGTCCTGCTCCACCGCGCCCGTCCCCACCAGGACGTGCGCGCTCGCCGCGCCCAGCGCCGGCGAGGTGGCGACCAGGGTGTACGAGCCGCTGCCCGGCACCGCCATCTCATACCGGCCGTCCTCGCCGCTGCGCCCCTTGGCCAGCTGCCGCCCCGACGCGGAGAGCAGCGTGAGCGCGCACCGCGGCAGCGGCACCCCGAGCGAGTCGCGGATCGTGCCGCGGATGAGCGTCCCGCCCTGCCCGGATACGCCCGAGGACGGCGCAGCGGTCTTGGCCAGCAGGGCCGCACCGGAGGCGTCCGGAGCGGGCGCCCCCACCGGCACCAGCTCCCGCTCGGGCTCCGACGCCGGCACGTCCACGTCCGCCACCGCGTCCTCGGCGGGCTCCACCGCCACGTGCGGCAGCCGCTTGTCGAGCCAACCGGGCAGCCACCAGTTGGCCTTGCCGATCAGATGCATCGCGGCCGGCACCAGCATCGTCCGGATGATGAACGCGTCCAGCGCCACGGCCCCCGCCAGCCCGACACCGGCCATCACTCCGCCGATGTCCCCGGAGAGGATGAACGCCGAGAACACGCACACCATGATGAGCGCAGCCGAGTTGATCACCCGGCTGGACTCGGCGAGGCCGACTCGCACGGCACGGGCGTTGTCCCGGGTGTGCACCCACTCCTCGTGCATCCGGCTGACCAGGAACACCTGGTAGTCCATCGACAGTCCGAAGAGCATCGCCAGCATGATCACCGGCAGGAAGGAGTTGATCGGCACCTCGTCGCCGAGCCCGATCAGGGAGCTGCCCCAGCCCCACTGGAAGACCGCCACCAGCATGCCGAACGCGGACGCGGCGGCCAGCAGGTTCATCAGCCCCGCGGTCAGCGGCACGACGATCGACCGGAAGGCGAGCATCAGCAGGACGAAACCGAGCGCGATGATCACGCCGATGAACAGCGGCAGTTTGTCGGTGATGACGGCGGCGAAGTCCTTGTTGATGGCCGTCACCCCGCCGACGTGCACCTGGAGCGTCGAGCCCTGTTCGGCTTCCGGGACCACGGAGTCCCGCAGCCGGTCGATGAGTTCGTCGGTCTGCTTCGACTGCGGCGAGGTCTCCGGCACCACCTGTACGACGGTCAGCCGCGCCCCCTCCGGCACGGGCGGTGCGACGACCGCAGCCACGCCGTCGGTCTCCCGCACCTCGGCCACCAGCCGGTCCAGCGCCGCCCGGTCGCCGGCCGCGGGCACCTCGGCGACGAGCTGCAGCGGCCCGTTGAAGCCCGGTCCGAAGCCGTCGGCCAGCAGGTCGTACGCCTTGCGCGTGGTGGACGACTCGGGGTCGTTGCCCTGGTCGGTGGTGCCCAGGCGCAGGGAGAGCAGCGGCAGGGCGATGAGGATCATGACGGCGGTGGCGAGGGTGGCGAGGGTGCGCGGGCGGCGCTGCACGAGCGCCGACCAGCGCGCGGACCGCCCGGTGGCGGTCTCCGGCTCGGGCCCGTGCTCGGCCAGCCGGCGCCGCTGCCGCCGCGACAGCACCCGCGTCCCGAGGATGCCGAGCAGCGCGGGCAGCAGGGTGGTGGCCGCCGCCACGCCGAACAGCACGGTGACGGAGGACGCGATGGCGACGCCGTTGAGGAAGCTCAGCCCCAGCGTCAGCATGCCTAGCAGCGCGATGCATACGGTGCCGCCGGCGAACAGCACGGCCCGGCCGGCGGTGTTGAGCGCCCGTACGGCCGCCTCCTCCGGCTGGAGGCCGCGGCGCAGCCCGGTGCGGTGCCGGGTGACGATGAACAGGGCGTAGTCGATGGAGACGCCGAGGCCGATCAGCGAGCCGAGCAGCGGTGCGATGTCCGCCATGTCGAAGGTGTGGCTGAGCAGGCCGATGGTCATCAGCCCGGTGCCGATGCCGAACACGGCGCAGACGATGGGCAGCAGCATCGCGAACACCGACCCGAAGGCGATGGTGAGGATGACCGCGGCGGCGAGGATGCCGACGCCCTCGGCGAGTCCGCCCGGCGGCTCCTGGGTCTGCTGGATGGCCTGGCCGCCCAGTTCCACCTCGAGCCCGTCGACGTCGTCGCGCGGTTCCCGGGCGGTGTCGATGACCTTCTCGATGTTGCCCTTGTCGAGGTTGAACGCCTGCTCGGTGAAGACCACCTCGGCGTAGGCGATCCGTCCGTTCTCGCTGATCTGCGCGGCGCCGCTCTCGTCGTACGGGCTGCGCACCTCGCCCACTGACGGGACCTTCGCGACGGCGGTGAGGGCGGCGGTCATGGCGTCGCGGACGTCGGCGTCGCGGACGGTGCGGCCCTCGGGGACCTGCCAGACCACGGTGTCGGTGTCCCCGGCCGAGTCCGGGAACTCCTCCTTCAGCAGGTCGACGGCGTGGCTGGACTCGGTGCCGGGCAGTTCGAAGTCGTTGGCGTATTTGGTCCCCGCGGCGCTGCCGGCCAGGCCGACGCCCACGAGGGCGACGACCCAGAGCAGCAGCACCACGAACCGGTGCCGGAAGCAGAAGCGTGCCAGTGCGGCCACGGACGGTCTCCTTGGCGTGGGCGGAACGGATGAACGGCGAAACGGGCGTACGGCCCACGGCGAGCCGACTGTTCAAGGCTCAGCCCCGCCCGCCGCCATCCCAAGCCGACTCAGCGGATGCCCAGGGGGTTCTCAAGGGATTCACAGGAACCGGACCGGCCGCTCCCCCCGCGCCCCCTGGATACTGTCGGGATGAGCACCGCCACCGTTCTCATCGTCGAAGACGAACCCGGTATCGCGGACATCCTGCAGATCACCCTCAGATTCCACGGTTTCACCACGTACACGGCCGCCGACTGCGCCGGAGCGCTGGCCGCGGCCCGCGCGCACAGTCCCGATCTGGTGCTGCTGGACGTGATGCTGCCCGACGGCACCGGCTGGCAGGTCTGCCGCGAGCTGCGCGCCGGCCGCGAGGATCCGGCGGTGATATTCCTGACCGCCCGCGACGCCCCGTCCGACGTGCTCGGCGGGCTGGCGCTGGGGGGCGACGACTACATCACCAAACCGTTCAACGTCGACGAGGTCGTCGCCCGCGTGCGCGCCGTCCTGCGCCGCACGCGCGGCGCCGCGGCGCCCGCGCAGCGGGTGCTCGTGCACGGCGATGTGGAGCTCAACGAGGACACGTTCACCGTCCGCCGCGCCGGACGGCCCGTCGAGCTCACCCCCACCGAGTTCAACCTGCTGCGCCATCTGATGCGCAACCCGGAGCGGATCCTCACCAAGGAGGAGCTGCTGCGCCAGGTGTGGAGCTTCGACTCGGCGGTGGAGTCCACGGTGGTGGAGACGTACATCAGCTATCTGCGCCGCAAGCTCGACCCGCTGGGCTCCCCGCTGATCGAGACCCGCCGCGGGGTGGGCTACGGACTGCGGGAGGTGGCATGAGCTGCAAGGGCAAGGTGCACCGCCCGCACACCCTGCGGGGCAAGCTGAGCCTGGTCAACGCCCTGGTGCTGGCGGTCGGTCTGGTGCTGGCGGGGTGCGCGAGCATCGCGGGTACGTACATGCTGCTGATGAGCGAGGTCGACGACGCCGTACGCACCGAGGTGCAGGGGCTGTCGGGCACCCGGATCAACTCCGAGGCGCTGGAGAGCATCTGCGCGTTCGCCGCGGGGATGGGCGGCGACCACGACGACAGCCGGATCAAGGACAGCTACCAGCGGCAGGCGTTCCTCCTGCTGGACGCGAAGGGCAGGCCGCTGCCCATGTGCGAGATCTTCAGCCACACCCCCGTCGTGGACTCCGCCGCGTACGTCGAGGCGATCGGCGATCCGGTGGCGCTCGCCCGGTCCGGCGAGGTGGTCTCGGTGGAGATCGACGGGCAGCACCACCGCGTCGGCGTGGCCCGCCTCGACGACGGCGCGCTCGCCGTCACCAGCACCCGCTACGACGGCGTGCTCAAGGCCGTCCACAAGCTGTTCTACGTCGAGGCCGCGATCGCCGTCCTCCTCGTCATCAAGCTCTTCCTCATCTCCAACACCGCCGCCCGGCGCAAACTGCGCCCGCTGGAGGACATGGTGGAGACGGCGTCCGCCATCTCCGAGGGCGATCTGTCGCGGCGCGTGGACACCTCCAGCAAGGGCTCGCTGGAGGTCGAGCAGCTGCGCGAGGCGCTGAACGTCATGCTCCACCAGATCGAGGGCGCGATGCGCACCCGCGAGCACGCGACGGCGCAGCTGCGGCAGTTCCTCGCGGACGCCTCGCACGAGCTGCGCACCCCGCTGGCCACGGTCCGCGGCTATCTGCAGCTGTACGAGAAGGGGATGCTGGCCGGCGAGGAGAAGGAGCGGGGCCTGACCCGGGTCGCCGAGGAGGCGGAGCGGATGAGCCGGCTCGTCGACGAACTCCTCGCCCTGGCACGGCTGGAGGCGCATCCGGTGCGCGACCGCGGCCCCGTCGACCTGGCGTGCCTGCTGCGCGACGCGGCGGCCGACCTCGCGGCGCAGCAGCCGCGGCGGGTCGTGGAGGTGTCCGCGCGCGAGCCGGTCACGGTGACCGGCGACGAGGCGCAGCTGCGGCAGATCGCCGCGAACCTGCTGGCCAACGTCCGTACGCACACGCCGGAGTCGGCGGCGGTGTCGGTCTCCGTGCGCGCGGTGGGCGGTACGGCGGTGCTGCGGATCGCCGACACGGGGCCCGGGCTGCGGGAGGAGGACGCGGCGCGGATCTTCGACCGCTTCTTCCGCGCCGACCCGGACCGCGCCCGCGTCGCCGGCGGCAGCGGTCTGGGCATGGCGATCGTGCAGGCGGTGGTGGAGGCGCACGACGGCCGGGTCACCATCGACACGGCGCCGGGCGAGGGGCTGGCGGTGACCGTACGGCTGCCGCTGGCCGTACGGCCGCTCAGCGCACCAGCACCACGTACTGGTCCTGCTGGAACACCACCCGCCATTCGTACCCCGGATGCAGCGACCGTGCGTACATAGCCGGATCGGCTCCGGCGTACGACGTGCGCACCGCGATCGCGTCGGGCGTGACGCCCTTCGCGCCGCCCAGCCAGTACACCGTGTGGTCGGACGTCAGATGCGCCAGGAACGGCACGTCGGCCTCCACCGAAGCGCCCGCGGGGACGGCCTTCACGGCCTCCCGCGCCGCCTCGACGCGGGCGTCCGCCTGGTACGTCTGCGTACGCAGCAGGTCCCGCAGAGGCAGATGCTGGGTGAGGGCCAGCGACACGGCGACGACCACGGGCACGGCGACCGCGGCGTACGAGGCGAGCCACGGCTGCGGGGAGTGCCGGGCGCGGCGGATGCCGTCGACGAGGGCGAGGAAGACGACCGGCATCAGGGTGGCGCTGTAGTGCCAGCCCATCCCCCAGTGGTACGGCTCGTGGGACAGCAGCCGCCAGCCGAACGTGGGCAGGGTGAGCGCGACCAGCGGGGAGCGCAGGGCCAGGAAGCCGGTGATCGCGAAGACGAAGAAGACCATCTCGATCTTCTCGCTGTTGGTGAAGACGTCGAGCACCGTCGCGAGGAAGCCCGGCTGCTGGTCCTCGCCGCTCACCGAGACCTTCGTCCAGTAGTCGTAGCGGCCCGCGGAGTTGACCGCCGGGATCAGCACCCACACGGTCAGGACGAAGGACATCAGCCCGGTCGCGGTGAGCAGCGCGCCCAGCCGCCGCTGCCCGTACCAGATCAGCATGCCGCCGACGACGGCGACCGTGACCCCGAGGTCCTCCTTGACCAGCAGCAGCGGCAGCGCCCACAGCGCGGCGGCCCGCCACCGCTCCAGCAGCAGCGCCCGGCAGACGAGGGCGAGGAGCGGCACGGCGAAGGCGATCTCGTGGAAGTCGGCCTTCACCGCCTCCTGCAGCCCCCAGGACAGCCCGTACGCGATCGCGATCCCGATGCCGGGGAGGCGGCCGAGCAGGTCCCCCGCCGTACGGCCGACGACCGCGACCGACACGGCGAACAGCGCGGCCTGCGCCACCAGCAGCAGCTGCGCCGACGGCCAGAGCCAGTACAGCGGCGCCAGCAGCGCGATCACCGGGCTGAAGTGGTCCCCGAGGATCACGAAGCCGGGCCCCTTGATGTCCACGATGGGCGAGGAGAACTCGGCGTAGGAGCGCACCTCCTGCTCGAAGATCGCCAGGTCCCAGGAGGGCGAGTTGAAGTGGGCGAGCTGCAGCAGCGGGAAGAGGGCGTAGAGCGCGAGGAAGACGGCCGCGGTCAGCAGGTACGGCCGCCACGGCACCGGTGGCGGACCGTCCGGCGGGACGCCGCCGCTCTGCTGCCCGACGAACGTCCCTGTCTGCGTACCGGACACCCCGGCCCCTCCCTCGCTCACGCCTGCCGCGACGCCAGCTCGACCACGGTGATGTCCGACTCGGCCCCCACCCGCACCGGAGGCCCCCAGGCCCCGGCACCGCGCGTCACGTACAGCTGAGTGTCCCCGTAGCGCTCCAGTCCCGCCACCGTCGGGTTGGCGAGGGCCGCCACGTAGTTGCCGGGCCACAGCTGGCCGCCGTGGGTGTGGCCGGAGAGCTGCAGGTCGACGCCGTGGTCGACGGCGTCGTGGATGACGACCGGCTGGTGGGCCATCAGCACCACGGCCCGCGAGGTGTCGCGGTCGCCGAGCGCCTTTTCGAAGTCGGGGCCGTCGCCCTCGTCCTCGCCGGCAACGTCGTTGACGCCCGCCAGATCGAAGCCGGCGAGCTCCGTGCGGGCGTTCTCCAGCGGGTGGATGCCCAGCTCGCGGACGTGGTCGACCCACTCGGCGGCGCCGGAGAAGTACTCGTGGTTCCCGGTGACGAAGAAGGAGCCGTCCCGGGCCCGGAGGCCCCGCAGCGGCTCCGCGGCCGGGCCGAGGTGCTCGACGGTGCCGTCGACGAGGTCGCCGACGACGGCGATCAGGTCGGGGTTCGTCCGGTTGATCGTGGCGACGATCCGCTCGGTGTGGTGCCGGCCCAGCACCGGGCCGAGGTGGATGTCGCTGACCACCGCGATGCGGTAGCCGTGCGCGGCGCGCGGCAGCTTCGCCAGCGGCACGGTGACCCGCTTCACCTTCGGCGCGCGGCCCAGCACGCCGTACGCCCCGTAGCCGACGGTGCCGACGGCCGCCGCGGTCGCGCCGACGGCGACCGTGCGGGCGACGAACAGGCGGCGGGAGAGATCGGCCGGCTCCGGCGCGGCGCTCTCCGGCGCGGGGGCGTCGGGTTCGTCCGGCAGCAGCCCTCCCCCGCTGCCGGCCGCCCCTTCCCTGTCGCCTACCGCGACCTTCTGCGCCAGCGCGGCGACGGCCGCCTCCCGGCCCGGATCGGCGACAGCCCCGGTGACCGCCTCGTCGGCCGCCCGGCGCGCCGCCCGGCGCTCCAGGAAGCGGCGCAGCAGGGGACGGACCAGCTCGCCGGCGAAGAGGGCGAGGGAGAGGTAGAGGAGCGTGGCCAGCCACAGCATGCCGGGCCAGGCCAGCACCCGCTGCAGGGTGAAGTTCGCACCGGCCCGCTCGGTGGCGAGCCCGGCGAAGGTCGTCACGGGCAGGGCGATCAGGACGACGGTGAGCACGCGGCGGGTGCGGCTGCCCGGGGTGGTCGTGTCGCGGACGAGGCGCCGCCACAGATACCAGTGCACGAGGGCGACCAGGGACACGATGACCCCGATCACGACGATCACCAGCGGATTCATGCGCGGCTCCTGTTCGCCCGTACGCCCCGCAGGCCGATGAGCCCGACCACCGTCCCCAGGACGAAGGACGCCACGGCCAGCAGCAGGTGCACCCAGAAGTATCCGGTCGGATCCCCGGCGTCGTCGAAGGCGAGGCCGCTCCCGTCCTGCCAGAGGTTCTTCACGAAGGTGATCCAGATGAACCAGGACCACACGCCGAAGGCGGTGAGGAACCAGGACACGCGGGGGCTGAGCTTCATCGGTCGTCCTCCCGGACGGGGCGGGTCTGCGTACGTGCAGGGTAAGCAGACCCGCCGAACGGGTGCCGCCGAGGGGTCACGAGCGCGCCATGACGGGGTCACAGGCCCGCCAAATGGACCCCCGCGGGCTCCCCTTGTCCCCTACGGCCAGGTAGGTTCGGCCCGTGCCGTCCTCTTATCTGACCAGAACCGTGGCGAAGGTCACCGCCACCGCCCTGTTCCTGCTCGGCCCCGCCTCCGGGATCGCCGCCGCCCAGGACAAGACGCCCATGCCCCCCGACACGATGTCCAACATCGGCGGTGACCGGCTCGCGCAGCCCGGCACCCAGGCGGACATCGCCGTCGGGGCGCCACAGCTGCCCAAGAAGCTCACCGCGCGCTCGTGGATCGTGGCGGACGCGGAGAGCGGCCAGGTGCTGGCGGCACACAACGCCCACTGGAAGCTGGCGCCCGCGTCCACGCTGAAGATGCTCTTCGCCGACACCCTGCTGCCGAAGTTCCCGGCCACCCAGCAGTACAAGGTGCTGCCCGCGGATCTGCAGGGCATCGGCGCGGGCAGCAGCGCGGTGGGCATCAAGGAGAACGAGACGTACGCGGTGAAGGACCTGTGGCTCGGGGTCTTCCTGCGCTCCGGCAACGACGCCGTGCACGTGCTGACCTCCATGAACGGCGGCAAGCAGGCCACCGTGGCGGAGATGAACGCCAAGGCGGTGGACCTGGGCGCGCTGGACACGAAGGTCGTCGAGCCCGACGGCTACGACGCCAAGGGCCAGTCCTCCAGCGCGTACGACCTGACGCTCTTCGGCCGCGCCGGCATGCAGAACCCGGACTTCCGCTCGTACGCGGCGACCGCCACCGCGCAGTTCCCCGGCGAGAAGAAGAAGAGCGGCAAGCGCGACACGTTCGAGATCCAGAACACCAACCGGCTCCTGACCGGCGACTACGACGTCGACGTCTACCCGGGCATCGCCGGCATCAAGAACGGCAACACCACCGAGGCCGGCGCGACCTTCACCGGCATCGCCGAACAGGGCGGCCGGGTGCTGCTGGTGACCGTGATGCACCCGGCGGAGAGCGCCGGGCACAACGCCGTCTACCGGGAGGCCGCCAAGCTCCTCGACTGGGGCTTCAAGGCCGGCGACCAGGTCACCCCGGTCGGCGAGCTGGTGCCGCCGAAGAGCGCCGCGCCGCAGACCGAGGACGCCAAGCCCACCGAGAAGGACGCGCAGGCGGACGCGGCGAAGGACGACGCGGACGGCAAGGCCGAGCAGGCCGCGCGGAAGAACCAGGGCGGGGTGGGCATGGCCCTGTATCTGACCGGTGCGTCAGTCCTGCTCCTCGCCCTGATCGTCTTCGTCGTCCACCGCTTCCGGCCGCTGCCCGCCCTGGTGCGGGGCGGCCGTCCAGGCCGAGCAGTACAGCAGGAGCCGGGCCATGAAGTTGATCCACAGGACCAGCGCGATGGGGACGCCGAACGCTCCGTAGACGCTGCGGCCGGCGACGCCGGAAAGGTAGCCGCTGAGCAGAAGCTTTAGCAGCTCGAACCCGACCGCCCCGATCAGCGCCGCCACGACGGTGTCCCGGCGGTCCGGCCACACGCCGGGCAGCCGGGTCAGGGCGTACAGCAGCAGCAGGAAGCCGGCGGCGACGGACGCGGCGTAGGCGGCGGCGCTCAGCAGCCAGACGCCGGGGCCGTCGCCGTCGAGGCCCAGGGCCTTCACGATGCTCTTCGCGGCGGTGGCCGAGCCCACGGAGACGCCCACGGTGAGCAGCAGCGCGCCGCCGAGGCCGACGAGCACGGCGGCGTCCGTGACCTTGCCGAGGAAGAAGTTGCCGTCGGTGTCGTCGCGGTCCCAGACCGCGCGCAGGCAGGACCGTACGGAGCCGATCCAGTTCAGCCCGGTCACCAGCAGGAAGCCCAGCGCGATCGCGCCGATGGTGCCGGCGTTGTGGAACAGGGCGCCGAGATCGAGCTGGTCGGCGATCCCCGGCACCTGTTCGCCCATCCAGTCCTCGAGCTCCGCGCGCTGCTCGGCGTCGAGGAACATCGCGGCGACCGCGGCGATGCTGGTGATGAGGGGGAACAGGGCGACGAAGCTGGAGAACGTGATGGCGGCGGCGAGCCGGCTCCAGTGCCGCTCCTGGATGTACTCGTAGACCCGCCACACCCGGGTGCGCGTCCCCCACGCGGCGACGCGTCCGACCACGGGCAGCCTGGTGAGCCAGTCCATGCGGGCCAATCTACGAGATTCCGGCGGGCCCGGGACTATCCGGAGGACGCCGCCGTCCTCGCGCCCTGCGCGGGAAGCGACGGCCGGCCGGCGAAGCCGAACTCCCGCTGCAGGCGCCACACGCCGTCCTCGGCGCCCTGCTCGTAGAGCGCGAAGCCGGCCACCGACCACGCCGCCTCGAAGTCGGCCAGCTCGGCCAGCGCCTTGTCCATCGCCGTCTCGTCTATGCCGTGCGCCACGGTCACGTGCGGGTGGTACGGGAACTGCAGCTCCCGGGCCAGCGGCCCGCCCGTGTCCCGGACGAGCCGCTGCAGCCAGGAGCACGACGCGGCGCCCTCGACGACCTTCACGAAGACGACCGGCGTCAGCGGCCGGAAGGAGTCCGTGCCGCACAGCCGCATCGGAAAGGGCACCCCCCGGTTCGCGATGCCCGCGAGGTGCTCCTCGATCGCCGGCCGCAGCCCCGCCTCGACCTCCGTCGGCGGCAGCAGCGTGACGTGCGTGGGAATGCCGAGGGCCGCGGTGTCCCCGAAGCCGGTGCGGTGCTGCTGGAGCAGGCTGCCGTACGGCTCCGGGACCGCGATCGAAACGCCGAGCGTCACGGTCCCCACGTCGTCTCCTAAGGGTCCTGAGGGCGCGGCGGGCGCGAGGCCCGCGTCAGTGCTTGGCGGGCAGGAAGCCCACCCTGTCATACGCCTGGGCGAGCGTCTCCGCCGCGACAGCGCGGGCCTTCTCGGCCCCCTTGGCGAGGATCGCGTCCAGGCTCTCGGTGTCGTCGAGGAACTCCTGCGTGCGGGCGCGGAAGGGCGCCACCCACTCGCTGACGACCTCGGCGAGATCCGTCTTGAGCGCACCGTAGCCCTTGCCCTCGTACCGCTGCTCCAGTTCCGGGATGCTCGCCCCGGTGAGGGTGGAGTAGATGGTGAGGAGGTTGCTGACGCCCGGCTTGTCCTCGACGTCGTAGCGGACCACCGTGTCCGTGTCCGTGACCGCGCTCTTGATCTTCTTCGCGGAGACCTTCGGCTCGTCGAGCAGGTTGATCAGGCCCTTGGGGGAGGACGCCGACTTGCTCATCTTGATCGTCGGGTCCTGCAGGTCGTAGATCTTCGCCGTCTCCTTCAGGATGTACGGCGCGGGCAGCGTGAACGTCTGCCCGAAGCGCGTGTTGAACCGCTCCGCGAGGTCGCGGGTCAGCTCGATGTGCTGGCGCTGGTCCTCGCCGACCGGGACGGCGTCGGCCTGGTACAGCAGGATGTCCGCGACCTGGAGGATCGGGTACGTGAACAGGCCGACCGTGGTGCCCGCGGCGCCCTGCTTGGCCGACTTGTCCTTGAACTGGGTCATCCGGGACGCCTCGCCGAAGCCCGTGAGGCAGTTCATCACCCAGCCGAGCTGCGCGTGCTCGGGCACATGGCTCTGGACGAACAGCGTGCAGCGCTCGGGGTCGAGGCCGGCGGCCAGCAGCTGGGCGGCGGCCAGCCGGGTCGAGGCGCGCAGCTCCGCGGGGTCCTGCGGAACCGTGATCGCGTGCAGGTCCACCACCATGTAGAAGGCGTCGTGGGAGTCCTGCAGCGCGACCCACTGGCGGACGGCGCCGAGGTAGTTGCCGAGGTGGAACGAGCCTGACGTGGGCTGGATCCCGGAGAGCACCCGGGGACGGTCACCGATGAGAGCTGCCATGAACTCATTCTCTCAGGTACGGAACCGAACCCCGGCGTCCGGTGTATGAACCGCACAGGACGCGGGAGCGCGGGAGGGGGACCGGAGGATCAGCGGGGGCGAGGCGGAGATCATCGAGCGCGTACGCCGCGGGGAGACGGAGGCGTACGGCGAGCTGGTGCGCGCCCACGCGCCGTTGGCCCAGCGGGTGGCGCTCGCGCTGGGCGCGGGGGCGGACGCGGAGGACGTGGTGCAGATCGCCTTCCTCAAGGCGTACCGCTCGCTGGGCGGATTCCGCGACGGCGCCGAGTTCCGGCCGTGGCTGCTGCGGATCGTCGCCAATGAGACGAAGAACACGGTGCGGGCCGCCCGCCGCCGGCGGGGCCTGCACGAACGGGCGGCGGCGCTGGAGGGCTTCCGGCTGTCCGCCGTCGCCCCGGCGCCGGGCCCCCGTCCGGCGCCGGGCGCGGGAGACGAGCCCGCGGCCTCCGGGACCGGGGCGGATCCGGCGGCGGCGCTGCTGGACGCCGAGCGGCGGGAGGAGTTGCTGGACGCGCTGCGCCGGCTGCGCGAACCGCAGCGGCTGGTGGTCGTGCACCGCTATCTGCTGGGCCTGGACGAGGCGGAGACGGCCGCGGCGCTGGGGATACCGCGCGGCACGGTGAAGTCGCGGCTGAGCCGCGCGCTGCGCGAGCTGGAACGGCTGCTGCCGCACGGCGAGGGAGGTGGGGGCAGGTGAGCGACCGGCTGGCACGCGAGCTCGAGGCCCTCGGCCGGGCCCTGGCCGACGAGGTGGAGCGTTCGTACGACCCGGGCGGCACCGCCGACGCGGTGCTGGCGCTGATCGGCGACGAGCCCGTCCCGGCCCCGGGCCGCGCGCTGCGCGCCCGGCGCTGGCTGCGCCGCCGGTGGCGGCTGCTCGGCGCGCTGCTCACGGCGCTGGCGGTGGCGCTGGTCCTCACCCCGCCGGTACGGGCCGGGGTCGCGGGCTGGTTCGACCTGGGCGGGGTGAGCGCGCGCGTCGAGCCGCCGCCGGTGGTCACGTCGGGGCCGCCCGGGCCGGGGTCCTCGTCCCCGCCGCCGGTCACCCCGGACTGCGGCGACCTGGACCTGGACGGGGCGCGGCGCCGGATCGGCTTCACCCCGCTGCTGCCCGCCGGGCTCGGGGCGCCCGAGTCGGCCGGGGTGTCCGCCGGCGGGCGGGTGCTGTCGCTGTGCTGGCGCGACGAGCGGGGGCGGGTGATCCGCGTGGACGAGTTCGAGAAGACGCTGGAGCCGTGGTTCTACAAGACCGTCCCGCACCCGTGGGAGCCCCTCGAACTCGACGGCTCCGCGGCGACCTGGTTCCCCGAGGCGCACCGGCTGGACCTGGCGTTCACCGACGGCACCAGCAGCACCGTCCGCCCCGCGGGCCCCACGCTGGTCTGGGAGCGGGACGGGCTGACGCTCCGGCTGGAGGGGGTGACGGAGAAGGACCGCGCCGCGAGTCTTGCCGGGACGTTCCGTCGCTGAGGACCCTGTGGGGTGCGGACCCGGAAGGGGGTGCCCCATGCGAGGATTCCTGCCGGTGGCGTGGCTGCCGGCCGGTGCGGCCGTGCTCGTCCTGGCCGTCGGTGCGGTCGTGCTCCTGCCGGCCGGTGCCGCCGCGGCCCCGCCCCCGCCCCGGCACGTGGTGATCACCAACCCCGGCAGCCATCAGGCCACCGCGCTCTATCGCGGCTCGGACACCTACCGGGCGCTGGACGAGGCCGTGGGCCGGCTGCCGCCGCGCAAGGCGCCGCTGCGCGGTGAGCTGTACGGCGGCCGGGACCGGGTGGTCACGCTGAGCTGGCTGTTCCGGGAGACGGCGGTGTGGCGGACCGACCGCGTCTATCTGGACTCCCCCGGCGGCCCGTGGGTGCAGCGCTTCGAGGCCCGGCGGGGCGAGAGCGTGGACGTCTCGGACCTGCCCGCGACCTGGCACCGCGCCGCGCACCCGGACACCCTCCTCACCCTGCTCACGCTGCTCGGCGTCGCGGGCACGCCGTCCGGCGTCCCGCCGAACATGAACCCGCTGCCGTCCCTGGACCTCGGCTCCCCGGACGACGCCACGGCGCAGAGCGGTGCGGACCGGCTCACCGCCAACTGGTGGTGGTCGCTCCCCGGCGCGGGCGCCGGCGCCGCACTGGCGCTGGCCGCGCCGACGGCCCTGCGGCGCCGGCGGGAGGCGCGGAGCGGTCCGCCGGAGGACGGTCCGCGGCAGGTGCTGATCGACCTGTGAGTCGGGGTCGTACGACATGAGCTCCCGGAACCCCCGCCCGCGCGGCGGTGTAGCGGGGGTGGACGGACGGTGCCGGCGACGGCGGAAGGGAGACGGCCCATGCGCAGACTGACCCTCCTCATCGGCGCGTTCGCGGGCGCGGCGGCCCTGTGGCTGGGCACGGCGACGCCCGCGGCCGCGGGCGGGCCGACGAGCGTGCTCGTGGTGAACGCGGGCAGCGGCGAGGCCGCGGGCCTGTACGGCTCGTCGGCCGACTACCAGGCCCTGGACCGGGCGGTGGGCGAGGCCGGGAAGCCCGCCGCGCAGCCCCGCCTCGACGAGCTCGGCGGGCGCCGGATCTCGCTCACCTGGATGCTGCACGACGTGAAGGTGTGGCGCGTGGACCAGGTCTACCCGGACGCCGGCGGCGGCGTCCTCGTCAACCGGCGGCTCGACTCCTACGGGGAGCAGCAGACGGAGTGGTTCCACGCCGCGGACCAGCAGAGGGTGAAGGAGATCCTCGGCAGGCTCCGCGTCCTCGGCCCGGACACCGGCGGATCGATGTCGGCCCCCGACTTCCCGGCCTTCGAACCGGAGGCCGCCCCGGCGCCCACGCCGGATCCGGCCCCCGCCGCGTCCTCCGCGCGGTCGGCGACCGACAACTGGTGGTGGGCCCTGGCCGGCCTCGCCGCCGGCCCCGCGCTGGCCGTCGGCGCCGCCCGCGGCCTCCGCCGGCTGCGGGAGCGGGCGGAGGCGCACGGGGAGGGGGCGTGGCAGGAGCTGGTCGACGTGTGAGGCAGCGGTGCGGGAGCGGCTACTGCGCCAGCCCCGGCGCCGGGAAGGCCGCCATCAGCTCGGCCACCTCGGCGCGGATCGCCTTCAGCGCCACCTCGTCGCCGGACCCGGCGGCGGTGACGCCCCGGTCGATCCACTCCGCGACCTGCGCCATGTGCTCCGTACCCAGACCGCGCGAGGTCAGCGACGGGGTGCCGATGCGCACGCCGGACGGGTCGAAGGGCTTGCGGGGGTCGTACGGCACGGTGTTGTAGTTCACCACGATGCCCGCCCGGTCCAGGGCCTTCGCGGCGATCTTGCCGGGGACGTCCTTCGGGGTGAGGTCCATCAGGATGAGGTGGTTGTCCGTACCGCCCGACACCAGCTCGAAGCCCCGGCCGGCGAGCGCGGCGGCCAGCGCCCGGGCGTTGGCGACGACGTCCGCGGCGTACTGGCGGAACGAGGGCTGCGCGGCCTCCTTCAGGGCGACGGCGATGGCGGCGGTGGTGTGGTTGTGCGGGCCGCCCTGCAGGCCGGGGAAGACGGCCTTGTCGATGAGCTTGCCGGTGTCCTCGTTCACCGCGAGCAGCATCGCGCCGCGCGGGCCGCGGAGCGTCTTGTGCGTGGTGGTGGAGATGACGTCCGCGTGCGGTACGGGCGAGGGGTGGGCGCCGCCCACGATCAGCCCGGCGATGTGCGCGACGTCGGCGACGAGCACGGCGCCCACCTCTCGGGCGATCTCGCCGAAGGCGGCGAAGTCGATGATCCGCGGTACGGCCGTACCGCCGCAGAAGATCAGCTTCGGGCGCTCCTTCAGCGCCAGGTCGCGCACCTCGTCGAAGTCGATGCGGCCGGTGTCCCGCCGTACGCCGTACTGCACTCCGCGGAACCACTTCCCGGTCGCGGACACGCCCCAGCCGTGCGTGAGATGGCCGCCCATCGGCAGCGCCATGCCCATCACGGTGTCGCCGGGCTCGGCGAACGCGAGGTACGCGGCGAGGTTCGCGGGGGAGCCGGAGTAGGGCTGGACGTTGGCGTGCGCGGTGCCGAACAGGGCCTTGGCGCGGTCGATCGCGAGGCGCTCGACGGGGTCGATGTTCTGCTGGCCCTCGTAGTAGCGGCGGCCCGGGTAGCCCTCGCTGTACTTGTTCGTCAGGACCGTGCCGGTGGCCTCCAGCACGGCACTGGAGACGTAGTTCTCGCTGGGGATCAGGCGGAGCGTGTCCGCCTGCAGCTGCTCCTCCGCGCCGATGAGGGCGGCGAGTTCGGGATCCGCGGCGGTGAGTGCGGGATGGTCGAGTGGCATGGCTTTGAACCTCCGGGTCGCGTGGGCGATGACTCCCGGGGTGCCCAGGCGGGCGGCACCTCGTGTGCTCAGCCGGCGCGCCGCTTCCCCGTGGTCGCTTCCACGTATCGCCAGTCGCGGCGCCCACCGTCCACCATAGTGCGGCGGGCGCGGGACACGGGGTCCCGTCCCACTCTTCGGTCGGCGCTTACGCCCATGCGGGCGAGGGGCACGATAGAAGTACCCCACAAGGGTCCTCCCGCATCTCCTGACGTATCAGCGAAGGAGCAGCAAGCCGTGACACGTTCCACCGACCTCATCAACGAAGCTGAGGCCCACTCCGCGCACAACTACCACCCCCTGCCCGTCGTCGTGGCCTCCGCCGAGGGCGCCTGGATGACCGACGTCGAGGGCAAGCGCTACCTCGACATGCTGGCCGGCTACTCGGCGCTGAACTTCGGCCACGGCAACCGGCGGCTGCTGGACGCCGCCCGCGCCCAGCTGGAGCGGGTCACGCTGACCTCCCGCGCCTTCCACCACGACCGCTTCGCGGCCTTCTGCACGGAGCTGGCCGCCCTGTGCGGCAAGGACATGGTGCTGCCGATGAACACCGGCGCGGAGGCGGTCGAGACCGCGGTGAAGACCGCCCGCAAATGGGGCTACCGGGTCAAGGGCGTCCCGGACGGCCGGGCGAGGATCGTCGTCGCGGCGAACAACTTCCACGGCCGTACGACGACCATCGTCAGCTTCTCCACGGACCCGGAGGCGCGCGCCGACTACGGCCCGTACACGCCCGGCTTCGAGATCGTCCCGTACGGCGACATCGAGGCCCTGCGGGCGGCCGTCGACGACGACACGGTCGCCGTGCTGCTGGAGCCCATCCAGGGCGAGGCGGGCGTGCTGGTGCCGCCGCCCGGCTATCTGCGGGCGGTGCGGGAGCTCACCGCGGACCGCGGCGTGCTGTTCATGGCCGACGAGATCCAGTCGGGGCTGGGCCGTACGGGCCGCACCTTCGCGTGCGAGCACGAGGACGTCGTCCCCGACGTCTACATCCTCGGCAAGGCGCTGGGCGGCGGCGTCGTCCCCGTCTCGGCGGTGGTGGCCGACTCCGGCGTCCTCGGCGTCTTCCACCCCGGCGAACACGGCTCCACCTTCGGCGGCAACCCGCTGGCCTGCGCGGTCGGCCTCGAGGTCGTCGCGATGCTGCGCACCGGCGAGTACCAGCAGCGGGCCACGGAGCTGGGCGACCACCTCCACCACGAACTCGGCCTGCTGGTCGGGCAGGGTGCGGTCGAGGAGGTTCGCGGCCGCGGGCTGTGGGCGGGCGTCGACATCAATCCGTCGTACGGCACGGGCCGGGCGATCTCGGAGAAGCTGATGGCCCGCGGCGTCCTGGTGAAGGACACCCACGGCTCGACGATCCGCATCGCGCCGCCGCTGGTCATCTCGAAGGAGGACCTGGACTGGGGCCTGGACCAGCTCCGGGCGGTGCTCGCCGGCTAGCCGCCGGTCGCAACTCCGTTTCGCGCCAGCCCACTTGGCGGTGCACAATCGCCCCCCAGGGATCACCGTCCACTGGGGGGCGTTCTGTGAGCGAGACATTCTGGGCGGCGGTCGCCGCCCTCACCGGCCTGGCCGGGAACATCACCGCCGTGGTCGTGGCCGTGGTCTCCCTGCGCAAGGCGGACCAGGCGCTGGCCCAGGCCTACGCGGTCGACGGGGCCTCCTCCGCGATCGCCTGGCGGGACCAGGTCATCGCCCTGCACGACCGGGGGCTGACGCCCGACCAGATCCGCGAGATCATGCTGCTGGAGGACGGCGGCGAGGGCTACGAGCGGAGCAACGGCCGCATCGACGACATCGTGTCCGCCATCCCCCGCCGGCCCGCGTCCTAGCGCCCGAAAGGTCGACGGTCCCACCGCGCACGGATCTTCCGTGATCGCCACGGGCCCGGGTACCGTCGGCGCCGGGGGGAGAACATGACCATCACCGAGCAGCGTCCGCCCGCCGGTCTTCGGGTGAAGCGGAGGCGGCGGGCTCCGGTCGTCGTACGGCACAGCGCGCACCACGGGCTCGTACTCGTGGCCGCCGGCCTCGCCGTACTGCTCTCCGTCACCGTGCTCGCCGCCCTGGTCGCCCTCACCGAGCACGCCGCGCAGACCGGCGCCCGCCAGCGGCTCGCCGCCGAGCCCGACGCGTCGATCCGGGTCACCGGGCGCTATGACCCGGCCGGGGTGCCGCGGGCCGACACGGACGTACGGCGCGCGCTGGGCGGCGTGTTCGGCGACGTACCTCACCGCACCGAGACCCTGCTGCGCGCCCCCTTCGCGAACACCGGGCAGCTGCCGGCCGCCGACGGCACGATGTGGCTGACGCTGCTCGGCGTCGCCGGCCCCGAGCGGCACGCCCGCCTCGACGAGGGCCGGTGGCCGCGGCAGGCGGCGGGGGGACCCGTCGAGGTCGCGCTGGACCGCGGCTACGCGCGCCGGTTCGGGCTGCGCCCCGGCAGCGAGGCGGAGTTCGGCGGCGAGCACGGGCCGCGGCTGACGGTGCGGGTCACCGGCACGTACACCCCGCGGGACGCCGGGAGCGTGGTCTGGCACGGCATGACGGGCACGTTCGGCGTCCCCGACAGCGTGGCCCTGGCCCACCCCGGCTCGTTCGCCGCCATCGAGGCGCTGCGTACGGACGCCGCCGCCCTGTGGATCGGCGTCCCGGACGCCCGCCGGTTGGAGCTGGGTGAGCTGGACGGACTGCGCGAGCGGGTACCGGAGTTCGCGGCCAGCCGCACCGACCTGTCCGTCTTCGGCGGGCGCGCGCCGCCCCTGAAGGAGGTGCGGATCGACTCGCAGCTCGGGTTCGCGCTGCGGCAGCTGGACATCCCCGTGGCCGTCGCCCGCGCCGGCATGTATCTGCCGTCCGCGCTGCTCGCCGCGCTGGCCGCCGCCGCGCTCGTGCTCACCGCGCGCCAGCTGGTCCGGCACCGGGCCGCCGAACAGGCGCTGCTGGGCGCGCGGGGCGCCGGCTGGCTGCGGCTGACGGGCGGCGCGGCCGCGCAGTGGGCGCTGATCGCCGTACCGGCCGCCGTGGCCGCCCCGCTGCTCGCCGTACCGCTGCTGCGGCTGCTGCGCGGTACGGGCCTGCTGGACACCGAGCTGCCCCGCACCGCCGCCACCGCCGCCGGCTGGTGGGTGGCGGGCATCGCGCTGGCCGTCCACGGCACGGCCGTCCTGGTCCCGGTGGCGCGGGCCGCCCGGGACCGCCGTACGACGCGGCGGCTGCGGCTGCGGGCGGGCCGGTTCGCCGCCGCGCAGCGCACCGGGGCGGATCTGGCGCTGGCCGGGGTGGCCGTGCTCGGCTGGCTGCAGCTGCTGCGCTACCGCACCCCGCTCGCCGACAGCGGCTCCCTCGACCCGGTGCTCATCCTCGCGCCGGTCGCGATGACCGCCGCGACCGTGCTGCTGTCGCTGCGCCTGATGCCGCTGGCCGGGCGGGCCGTGGACCGGCTCGCGCGGCGCGCCTCCGGGCTCGTGCTGCCGCTCGGCGGCTGGCAGCTGGGCCGCCGCACGCAGGGCCACGCGGGACCCGTCCTGCTGGTCGCGCTGGCCCTCGCGGTCGCCTCCCTCAGCGGTACGGCGCTCGCGATCCTCGACCGCGGCGACCAGGACCAGGCCGTCTTCCGCACCGGCGCCGACCTGCGCGCCGAACCGGGCGACGACGCGGCCGGCTTCACCCCCCGTAGCGGACGGCACAGCCGCTACGCCGCGCTGCCGGGGGTCGCCGCCGTCACGCCCGTCGTGTCGCTGAGCACGCTCGTCGGCGCCGAGTCCGCCGGCATCACGGCGCTCGACACCGCCGGGATCGCGGCCACCCAGCGCGCCGGCTCCCCCTCCGGCCCCGTCCCCGCGTTCCGCGCCGACCTCGCCGGCGGACAGCCCCTCGACAAGCTCCTCGGCTCCCTCGGCGAAGGGGTGAAGGACCACGGGATCCTCCTCCCCGGCCGTCCCCGCTCCCTCGACCTGCGCGCCCGCGTCGCCGCCGACGGACCGGGCACGCCCGTGCCGCTCACCCTGGAGCTCACGCTGGAGGACGGCGACGGCCTCGGCCACACGGTCCGGCGCGAACTCCCCCCGCTCGACGGCCGGGAGCGCCCCTTCACCATCCCCTTCGACCCCGCCTCGCAGTACCCGCTGCGGATCACCGCGATCCGGCTCTCGGTCCCGCCCGGCGAGGAGTCCGTGCGCCGCACCTACCGCGTCCTGCTGGACGGCCTCGACGCGCAGCCCGTGCGCTGGCGCGACGGCTTCGCCGGCCGGGCGCCCTCGGAGTGGCTGGCCGGCTGCCCCGGCGCCGTGAAGCCGCGCTTCCTGGAGGGGCTGGTCCCGGCGTCCGGACTGCTGGTGTGCGACGACCGCACCGGGCCGGGCGAACTGTTCGACGGCGTGCTGCGCGGCCCGCAGCTCGACCTGCCGCGCGAGCGCCTCATCTGGCGCGTCGACCTGGAACCGGCCGTACGCGACAAGGCCGCGCCCGTACCGGCGCTGGTCGACGACGTCCTCGCCGCCGGCGGCCTGGCCCGGCCCGGCGACACCGTCACCTTCCTCCTCGACGGCCGTGAGTACCGGGCGCGGATCGTCGGCCGGATCGGCGGCATACCCGGCTTCGACCGCACCGAGGGCCGGCTGCTGATGGACACCCGCGCGCTGGCCGCGGCGCTGACGCACGACGGCAGGCCGCCGCCGCGCGAGGCGTTCTGGTGGATGTCGGCGAAGGGCGGCGACGCCTCCGCCGCGCTCACCGCCGCCCGCGCCGAGCCGGGCCTGGGCGCCGTCACGGACATCCCGGGCGAGCGGCGGGCCCTGGCCGACGGCCCGCTGCGGGCCAGCACCAACGCGGCGCTCGTGCTCTGCCTGATCCTCGCGCCCGCGTTCGCGGTGGTCGGCTTCACGCTGCACACGGTGCTCTCCGCCCGGTCGCGCGGCCGGGAGTTCGCGCTGCTGCGGGCGCTGGGCGTACGGCCCCGGCAGCTCACCGCGGTGCTGTGGACGGAGCAGCTGTCGCTCGCCCTGTTCGCCGCGCTGACGGGCACCGTCACGGGTACGGCGCTGGCGACGGCGATCACGCCCGTCGTCGCCGTCGACGACACCGGGTCGCCGGTGTTCCCGTCGCTGACCGTCACCGTGCCGTGGGGGTGGGTGCTGCCGCTCGCCCCGGCGGTCGTGCTGTTGATCTGCCTGGCCGTGACGGCGGGCGCGCGGGTGCTGGCCGGGGCGGACATGGCCCGGGTGCTGCGGGCGGGAGAGGACCGATGACACCACGCCGTGAACTCCCCGTCGCGGTACGCGAGATGCGCGCCGACGCGGCGCTGCTCGGCTGCCTGGCCCTGCTGATCGCGCTGCTCACGACCGCCGTCACCGCGGCGCCGCCGCTGCTGGACCGGATGGAGGGCCGCGCCCTCGACCAGCGCCTCGCCACCGGCCAGCGCGACGACGCCCTGGTCCGGATCAGCGCCGGCTTCGACCAGCTCAGCGACGCCTCCCCGCCCGTCGACATGCTCCCCACCGACGGCCCCGCGCCGCTCGGCGAGGACCTGGAATGGGCGGTGCACGGCATCGAGCCGGAGCTCGTCGGCGATCTGCGGGGCAGCCTCTCCTTCACCTCGACCCGGGTCGACGTCCCCTCCTCCGCGGTGGACGTCCCCGGCGGACCGGCGGAGCTGTCGCTGCTGTACGCCGACGACGCCCCCGACGCCTACGTGTCGGGCCGGGCGCCGCGCGGCACGGGCCGGGACAAGCCCGTCGAGGTCGCCGTCTCCGAGGCCACCGCCGAGCGGCTCGGGCTCCGCGTCGGACAGCAGGTGCAGCTGATGGGCGGCCTCTCCGACATCCAGGCGCCCGCGGTCGTCTCCGGGGTGTTCCGCGGGCCGAAGCCCGGCGCGGCCGGCGCCCGTATCTGGCGCGAACAGCCGCTGCTGGCCCGGCCGCAGGCCGTACCGGGCACGCCCGTCCACGCCCAGGCGCTCATCGCCGCGGAGAGCCTGGATCCGCTGCAGCGCTACGGGCTGCCGCGTTTCCAGGCCCAGTGGCGGATGCGGCTCGGGCTGGCCGACGCCGCCGACACGTTCGCCGGCGAGGGGGGCCGCGCGGAGCTGGTGCGGGCCCTCGCCGAGTACGAACAGCTCGTCAAGGGATCCTTCTGCAACGGCTGTTCCACCCTGAAGCCCACCGGCTGGCAGGTCACCGACGGCGCCCGGCCCGTCGTGGAGTCCTTCGGCGGGGAGTGGCGGCGGGCGGAGCTGCTGGCGTCGTTCGCGCTGGCGTCCCTCGTCGGGACGGGGCTGGCCGCCGTCGTCGTCTTGGGGCGGCTCGCGGTACGCCGCCGCGAGGGGCAGCACCGGCTGCAGCGCGCGCGGGGCGCCTCCGCGCTCGGCGTCGCCGCCTCCCGGGCGCTGCAGACCGCCCCCGCGGCCCTGCTCGGCCTGGCGGCGGGGCTCACCTTCGCGTCCGGCGGCTCCCCGTGGACGGCGCTCGCCGTCGCGGGCGGCGCCTGGCTGGCCCTGCCCGCGCTCACCTGGCTCGCCCTGCGCGACCGCACCCTGCGCGCCGCCTCCGAGGCGCCCGCGCACCGGCGGACCATCGCGGAGGCCACCGTCGTCCTGCTCGCCGCCGCGGGCATCGGGGCGCTGCGCCTGCGCGGTACGGGCAGCGGCAGCGGCCTCGACCTCCAGCTCGCGGCCGTACCGGTGCTCACCGCACTGGCCGTGGTCGTGCTGCTGGTGCGCGTGTACCCGCTGCCCCTGCGCGCCCTCGCCCGGCTGTGCGCGCGGCGCCGCGGCGCGCTCCCGCTCATCGGCTTCGCCCGCGCCGCGAAGGACGCGCCGGCCGCGACGCTGGCGCTGGTCGTGCTGGTGACGATGCTCGGCTCCGCCGTCTTCGGCGGTCTGGTCGACTCGACCGTACGGGCCGGACGGGCCACCGCCGTCGCATGGGCCACCGGAGGCGCCGACGCCGCCCTCGTCGGCGCGACCGACCCCACCGGGACCGGCGCGGTACGGCGGGCGCCGGGCGTGGTGCGGACGGCGGACGTCCATCTGCTGCGTACGGACCTCACCAGCACCCGCAGCGGCGCCGCCCGCACGGCGGCGTACGTCGTCGCGCCGGACGGCGCCCGGCTGCGCGGACCGGCCGCGGCGGCCGTTCGTACGCTGCCGAAGTCCGCCGACGGGACGGTGATCCCCGTGCTGGCCACGGACGGCGTCGTGGGCGCGGGTACCGGCGACACGTTCGAGACGACGCTCAAGGGCGCCCGGGTGCGGGTACGCGTCGCCGGGGTGCTGCCCCGGTCCGTGCTGCGCGACCCCGCCCTCGGCCCGCTGCTGGGCCGCGTCACCGACCTGGACGCCTCCCCCGTCCTCCTCGCGGACGCCTCCGCCCTCACCGCCGCCGAACAGGCCGGCGCCCACGTCGCCGCCGACCACCTCACGCTGCTGTACGGCGGTCCGAAGGGCCTGGACCCCGCGGCCGTACGGGCCGCCGCCCCGCCCTCGTCGCCGGGCAGCGCCTACGGCACGCTCGTCTTCCGCTCGGAGGAGGCGGGCCGCGACGGCGGCGAGGGCGTCCTGGACATCGTCCGGCGCGTGCACGCCGCGTGTACGGCGGTGGCGGCCGCGTTCGCGCTGCTCGCCCTGCTGCTGGAGCTGCTGCTGTCCGCTCCCGAACGGGGCCGGACGGCCTCGTACCTGCGCACCCTGGGCCTCGGGGCGCGGCCCGGTGCGCTGCTCGGCCTGCTGCAGCTCGCGCCGATGGCGCTCGCCGCGGCCGTGGGCGGGGTCGCGCTCGGGTACGCGCTGCCCGCGGCGCTCGGCCCGGCGCTCGAACTGCGGGCGCTCACCGGCGGACCGGTGGAGCCGCCCCTGCACACCGACTACGTGCTCACCGCCGCCCTCGGCCTCGGGACCCTGGCGCTCATCGCGTGCGCGGTGGCCGTCGACCACGTGGCCGGGCGGCGCAGGGGCGTCGGGTCCGTTCTGCGGCTGGGGGACCCCGTATGAGCAGGCATCGCAAGGGACCAGGAGGATCTGCATGAGCGACACGCCACTCGCGGCCCTGGAGGAGCGGGCCAGGGCGGACCGCGCGCCCGCGGCCGACGAGGCGCTGATCTCCTGCGACAGCCTGGTGCGGATCTTCCGTACGGACGAGGTCGAGGTGCAGGCCCTGCAGGGGCTCGACCTGCACGTCACGGAGGGCGAACTGACCGCGCTCGTCGGGGCCTCCGGCTCCGGGAAGTCGACGCTGCTGGGCATCCTGTCCGGCCTGGACCTGCCCACCGCCGGGCGCGCCCGGGTCGCCGGGCACGACCTGCTCGCCATGGGCCGCCGCGAACGCCTGGACTACCGGCGGCGCACGATCGGCTTCATCTGGCAGCAGACCGGCCGCAATCTGCTGCCGTACCTCACGGCGCTCGAGAACGTGATGCTGCCGATGAAGTACACCCGCGTCCCGCGCCGGCACCGTGCGGCGCGTGCCGAGGAGCTGCTCGGCACGCTGGGCATCGGCTACTGCCGCGACCGCCGCCCCGGTGAGATGTCCGGCGGCGAGCAGCAGCGCGTCGCGATCGCCGTGGCCGGCGCCAACGAGCCGCGCGTGCTGCTCGCCGACGAACCCACGGGCGAGCTCGACACGGCCAGCGGCACGGAGGTCTTCACGGCCCTGCGCCGCGCGAACGAGCAGCTCGGCGCGACGGTGCTCGTCGTCACGCACGACGCGCAGGTCTCCGGCCAGGTGCGGCGCACGGTGCGGATCCGCGACGGGCGCACGTCCACGGAGACGCTGCGCGGCGACGCGGAGACGGCGGAGGAGTACGCGGTCCTGGACCGCGCAGGCCGCCTCCAACTCCCCCGCGAGTACGTAACCACCTACGCCCTGACCCGCCGCGTCCGCCTCACCCCAGAACCAGACCACATCGCCATCTGGCAAGCCCCCTCCGAGGAGGAACCCCCGCCACCCCCGCAGTAACGAGCCGATGCCACTCCCCTACCGGGGGGTCGAAGGCCCGGGAAGGTGGGGCGAAGCCCCCGCAAGGGAGCTCGGAGGCGAAGCCTGGGGGCTGGGGCCAAGCCCCCGGGGGCGTGGAGCGGAACCCCAGGGTCTGCGGCCAAGCCCCGGAGAGGTAGGGCGAAGCCCGGGGGTAGGGCGAAGCCCGGGGGTAGGGCGAAGCCCCCGCCGGGGGCACGGAGGCGAAGCCCGGGGGCCGGGGCGAAGCCCCGAGACCCGTCAACGCGTGCCCGCCTGCGGCACGCCTCCGCACCCACCCCGCTTGCCCAACTCCCCCCACTGGGGTCAGGGCCGCAGCCTCAGAGGCCGAGAGCGGAACCCCAGGGGCTGGGGCCAAGCTCCGGGGCCTGGGGCGAAGCCCCCGAAACCCATCAGCCCCGAGACCCGCCTGCGGCGCGCCTCCGCACCCACCCCGCTTGCCCAACTCCCTCCACTGGGGTCAGGGGCGCAGTCCCAGGAGCCGGGAGCGGAACCTCAGGGGCCGGGAGCGGAACCCTCACGGGCCGGGGCCAAGCCCAGGGGCCTGGTGGCGGAGCCCCCTGGGGGCGGGGAGCGGAACCCTCGAGACCCGTCAACCCCCGTGCCCCGCCCGCGGCGCCTCCGCACCCACCCCGCTCGCCCAACCACCCTCCCCACGGGGGTCAGGGGCGCAGCCCCAGAGGCCGGGAGCGAACCCCAGGGACAGGGGCCAAGCCCCGGGGTCTGGGGGCGGAGCCCCCGAAACCCGTCAACGCCCGTGCCCCGCCCGCGGCGGCTCCGCACCCGCCCCGCTTGGTCAAGCAC